>JAZDLZ010000716.1:0-17609 GCA_043801535.1 Pseudomonadota bacterium | reverse complement strand
GGCGTCGACGTCAACGACAAGTTGGTGCTCGACATGCAGAACAGCTCGTTCCCGATTCCGGTGATCAGGGATCTCGGCGGGCTGCAAGTCCAGGAGATTCGGCTGCTCCCCTACCCGTTCTTTGTCAGTGTTCGCCAGGACGGCATGCAAGAAGGCAGCGCCACCACGCGCGGGCTTCCAGCAGTAACCCTGCACTGGCCATCGCCAATAGTTGCCACTACTCCTGGCGGCAAGGCCAAGGAAAAGGAAGAGACCGGGGAGAAAACCAGCAGCAACACAAACGACAACACAGACGACAACACAGACGACAACAAGGGTGGCGAAGTCGGGTTTGCCTTGCAGCGCGAGGTGTTGCTCCGTTCGAGCGAGCGCTCCTGGACGCAGGCGAGCACCAAGGTGCAGCCCGATTTCGATGCCCACCCCGAGCTCGGATTTCCCCGTCCGTCGCCCGACGACAAGCTCAATGCTGGCCCGTTCGATCTCGGAATCGCTCTGACCGGAACCTTCGAGAGCTACTTCCGTGACGCCACCGCTCCGCCGGAGGACGAACCAGAGAAGAACGAGGACGGCACAGCCGACACTGCTGCCAGCGCATCCGCAAAGGACAAAGACAAGGACAAACCCGTGCAGATCATCAGGCGGTCGCCAGCGGGAACTCGCCTGGTGGTCATCGGCTCGTCTACCTTCGTCGACGACGATATCCTCGACCTCGAGCGCCAGACTGGATCGGACCAGTTCCTCGGAAACCTGAGACTGGTCGAAAACCTGTTGGACTGGGCCGTTTCCGACGTTGATCTGCTCGCCATTCGCTCCCGCGGAAACTACACCCGCATGCTCGAAATCGCTGCCGACGAACGAGGTCGTTGGGAATGGATCAACTATCTGGTGGCGGCAATCGCCCTGCTAGTCGTCGCTGGCGTTAGTGCGGCGAGACGACGCGCGCAGAGCCAGATCGCGCTCGTGAGGCCGCCAGCGGCAACCACGGGTGGAAGGGGAGACGGAGGCGAAGCCAGCGACGAGAGGACGGGAACGGCAGGGACAACGGGAGCTCCAGCGCAGGAGGTGTGCAAGTGACCAAAATGAACAAGATCCTGCTCACGGTGCTGCTATTCCAGGTTGGACTGGCGGTGGTAGTCCATGCTACCGGCGGCGGACCTCGCTTGGGCAAGCCCAAGCCTCTACTTTCCAAGTTCGACGCCAGCGCGGTGACGAGGTTGTCGGTGGTCGGACGCAAGTACGATAGCGACGCCGCGGAAAAGCCCGCGCCAACCATCGAGCTCGAGCGTCGCGAAGGCGTCTGGCATCTCAAGAACTACTATGACTATCCGGTCGAGCGGGAGAAGGTGACCGAGTTGCTCGGCAAGCTCGCCGGTCTGCAATCGCCTGGTCCCATCACCACGAGCGCCATTCGCCATCGCCAACTCGGGGTTGGCGACCAGGATTTCGAGCGAAAGCTCGTCATCGCCAGCTCAGCAGGCGAAGCCACGCTGTTCTTGGGCAACTCGCCGGGCTTCCGCCGGACTCACATGCGGCTGGCAGGAGAAAACCAAGTCCATGCCGTCCCTGGCCTCTCCGCGTGGGAGGTCAGCACCGAGGCTCGCGGTTGGATCGACACGACCTATCTGAAGACTCCCGAGGATCAGGTAGTCACCCTCGAAGTGACCAATGCTGCCGGAACGTTTGTGCTGAATCGCCAGGCAAACAAGGAATGGTCCGCCACGGTGCCGCCAGAAGCAACGCCTCCTGAGCCGCTCGACCAGGACGAGATCAAGAGTCTGGCACGCGATTCCGGCAACTTGACCATCGAGGAACCAGCCGGCAGCGCGATCAAGCCCGAATTCGGCTTGGCCCAGCCTTTGGCCAGCGTCGTGGTCACTACCGAGGAGCCACCCAAGAGCGCGGCAAAGAGCGAGACTCCGGATGCGGGAGTCGCCGAAGCTGCCAGTGCAACCGGTACGACTGCCCCCGCTGCTGCTGCTGCCGCTGCCGCCACCACTGCTCCTGGTCGCCGAGAGACCATTCGCTACGCCGTGGGCGTCGAGAAGGATGGACGCTACTACGTCAAGGCAGAGGGCAAGAGCCAAGTGGTGCTGGTGTCGTCTTGGTCGTTGCGTAGACTGGTCGAGCTCAACGCCGACAAGCTAAGGAAGAAGACCGACCAAGAGAAGAGTGGGGGCAGCGACTCGGCAACGGCGCCGGCGCCGTCGTTCGAATGACGAACTAAGGGTTCCCCGGGGGGTGGGTACGGATACCGGCACGGGCACGAGATGAAGGATTCATTGCACTGGAGCAAGGCAAGCCATGTCAGCAGTACACGTTGAAGACTCGATAGCCAATTTTCGCGCCAATTTTCGCGATCGGTTCGCGGCTTTGAAGGCCGAAGTTGGCAAGGTGCTGGTCGGCCAGGACGCCATGCTGCACCGTTTGCTTCTCGGCTTCTTGGCGGGCGGTCATGTCCTCCTCGAGGGAGTGCCAGGTCTCGCCAAGACGCTGGTAGTCAGAGTGCTCGCCGACTGTATCGACGCCAGCTTTTCCCGAATCCAGTTCACGCCCGACATGCTACCCGGCGATATTATCGGTACCCAGGTATTCAACCCCAAGGAGGGGACTTTCTTTGTCAAGCGAGGTCCGGTCTTCGGAAACCTGATCCTGGCTGACGAGATCAATCGAGCACCAGCCAAGGTCCAGGCGGCTCTCCTCGAGGCAATGCAGGAACGCCAGGTCACCATCGGCGCGGAAACCCTCAAGCTCGAAGAACCATTTCTGGTGCTCGCAACCCAGAATCCCATCGAACAGGAGGGTACCTATCCGCTGCCGGAGGCGCAGCTCGATCGCTTCATGATGAAGGTAACGGTCGGCTACCCGTCGAAGGAAGAGGAGATCAAGATTATCGACCGCATGGCCGGAGCGACCTCCGAGCCGCGCGCGCAAAAGACGATGACGCCGGCCGATGTCCTCCAGGCACGTGATGAGGTAACGGGGATCTTCGTCGACGACAAGGTAAAACGCTATGCCGTCGAGCTGGTGAGCGCCACGCGCGACCCGAAGGCGGCGGGGCTTCCCCAACTCCGCAGCCTCATCGACAACGGAGCTTCCCCGCGAGCGTCGATCAACTTGATCAAGGTTGCCAAGGCTCACGCCTTGCTGGCCGGCCGCAGCTACATCAGCCCTCACGACGTGAAGACGATCGCCCACGACGTACTGCGGCATCGGGTGCTGGTGAGCTACGAGGCGGAGGCGCAGCAAAAGACCTCCGACGACATCATTCAAACCATTCTCGACAACGTCGAAGTGCCGTAGCCGCGCGGCGGCAAGAAGACGTCATGCTGCCAGCAGAAATAGCCCAGCAGGTACGACGCATTCAGATATACACGGGCCGCCAGGTAGCCGACGTGTTGGCCGGGGAGTACCTTTCGGTATTCAAAGGCCGCGGCATGGAGTTCGACGAGGTCCGACCCTACGTGCCGGGAGACGACGTCCGGACTATCGACTGGAACGTCACCGCTCGCATGGGCACCCCGTTTGTCAAACGCTACGTCGAGGAGCGCGAGCTGACGATCCAATTGCTGGTGGACGTGAGCGCGTCGCAAGACTTTGGCTCGGGGCGACGGTCGAAACGGGAGGCAGCGACGGAGCTCTCGGCGTTGCTCGCCTTTTCGGCGAGTCAGAATGATGACAAGGTGGGGCTATTGCTCTTTCACGGCGAGGCCGAAGAGTACATTCCTCCGAGAAAAGGCCAGAAGCACGCCTTGCGCGTGGTTCGCGAGGTGCTGGCGCGAGGACGGGAAGAGACGGGCGGCAGCAGCAACGGCGCAACGGCAGCCACGCGACCAGCAGACGGCCGGGAATGGCCACGACGATCCTGCTCGTTGCGGATGCGCACCGCGCTACGCCAACTGCTCCGGATGGGACACTGGCGCAAGGGCAGCACGCGCCGGGAGACCAACATCGCGAGCGCGCTGGAGCTCTGCCGCCGCGTACTGCCGCGCCGGGCTGTGCTGTTCCTGATCTCCGACTTTCTCGACGAGGGCTATCTGACCGCGCTACGCAACGCCAACCGCCGGCACGACGTGGTAGCCGTCCTCGTCACTGACAAACGAGAAATCGAGCCTGCCGACGCCGGGCTGCTGATGCTGGAGGACGCGGAGACAGGCCGAACGCAGGTCGTCGATACCGGCTCCGCCGAGATGAGGAAGGCAACGATCGCGCTGGCGAAACGACGACTCGAGTCGCTCGAGGCCGACCTCGGCGCCTCGGGCATCGATCTGATCAGAGTGGACGCAACCGAGTCGGTCGTCGAGCCTCTGCTCGCATTCTTTCGCATGCGCAAGAAAAGGCTACGCCGATGAGCCCACGCGGACTGTCGTCGACGAGAAACGAGGGGATTTCTCCGAGATCCGGCTGGTTGATTCCATGGCGGGCGCTTGCTGCCGCCATGGCGGTGGCAGCGACGCTGAGTCTGCCTGCCTGCGGGAACAAGAACGGTGGCGGCAGCGAAACAGCGACTGGTGGCAAGGGGGGCGCTGGCGAGAGTCGCAGCAACGCCGAATCGCTCACTCGCACTAGCAAGTCCGGTCCAGTCACCGCCACGGTCATTCTTTCGCCAGCCAGACCAACGCTCGGCGATCCCATTGTGTTGGAGCTGAAGGTCGAAGCCGAGCCAGGGGTCGAAGTTCGCATGCCAGCCTTTGGCGAGGCACTCGGGCGCTTCACGATCGTCGACTATGCTCCCCGGCAGCACGTCAGATCCGACGGCGGTGTTTCTGCTTCGCAGCGCTACACCCTCGATGCTCCCATGAGCGGCCGTCACAAGATTCCTGCCTTGGTGGTCGAATTCGTGGATCGTCGCAGCGGTGGCGCCGCTGGCGCGGATGCGGGCACGGGCTCGGGAGGAGGCGCGGGAGGAGGTGCGGGAGGAGGTGCGGATGCCGGTGGGACAGGGAATCCACCACTGGCAGGGCTACAGGCAAGCGAGCTTCTGACCGAGGAGCTCACCCTGGACATCGCCTCGGTACTGCCAGAGGGTTCCCTGCAGAGCGAGCTTCGACCACCACGCGCGGCGCTGCCCGAGAATGTCGGTGGTGGTCCAAGCCGGTGGGTACTGACCGTGCTGGCGACTGTACTGTTGATTGGCAGTGGGCTCGCGTTCTGGCTGATCCGCCGCTACCGGCGGCGCCGCGCTGGCCGCCGCCGCGACGCCTTCGCAGTGGCCTGGGATGCCCTTGCCAACCTGGAAGGTCGCGGACTCCCGGCTCCGACGTGCGCCGATGGCTGGTATGTCGACTTGTCCGCCATCATTCGCCGGTACCTGGAGGACCGCTTCGGAGTGCGCGCGCCCGAGCTCACCACCGAGGAATTCCTGCGGGAAGCGACCAGATCTGGGGCTCTGTCGGCCGAGCATCGCGCGCTGCTCGGGTCCTTCCTGGAACGATGCGATCGGGTCAAATTCGCAGCCTATCAGCCAGAGACCGAGGAATCGAGTGAAGCGCTGCTGGCAGCCAGGCGTTTTCTCGAGGAGAGCAGGCCCTCGCCAGGCCCCGACACGAGGACCGAGCCAATGCGAACAACCAGACATTCTCACCCAGAGCTAGCGCCACCACATGACCATGCCGATTCTTCCTCAACTCGAGCTTCGTGAGCCGGCGTTTCTTCTTCTCGGGATATTGGCCGTTCCGCTGTTCCTGCTGGTGCGGCGCGCTGGCGGTCGAGCCGTCTTTTCGTCTTTCCGACTGCTACCGCCGGCCTCCAGTCGTAGCCTCCGGCTTCGGCTCGCCTGGATTCCGCCTGGCTTGCTGAGCGCGACCGTGGTGCTCTTGGCCATCGCCCTCGCCGGTCCACGGGTGGGCGATCGCAAGACCCGAGTCGAGCGGCGAGGAATCGCGATCATGATGGTGGTCGATATCTCGGGCTCGATGCGCGCGCTCGATCTCTCCGACGGCGACCGCGAGCGGACGCGTCTCGACGCTACCCGAGAGGTGTTTCGCGCCTTCGTGCTCGGAGAGGGAAGCCTGCCCGGACGACAAGACGATTCGATTGGCCTGGTGGCGTTCGCCCGCTATGCCGACTGCCGCTGCCCGCTCACCCTGGATCACGACAGTCTAGGCATGGTTGCCAGTCGCCTTGCCATCGTTACCGAGGAGCAAGAGGACGGGACTGCCCTCGGCGACGGCCTTGGCCTCGCTCTCGAGCGACTGCGCGGGTCACCAGTCAAATCGAAAGTTGCCATCCTGCTGACCGACGGCGTCAACAACACCGGCGAAATGGCGCCCTTGCAAACGGCGCAACTCGCCCAGACCCTCGGAATCAAGATCTACACGATTGGCGCGGGCACCAACGGCTTTGCACCGGTGCGGGTGGAAGATCCGTTGGGTCGCAGCGTTCTGACCCAGACTCGAGTCGAGATCGACGAGGCGACGCTGCAAGCCATTGCCGAACGCACCGGCGGACGCTATTTCCGCGCGACCGATGGCGAGGCGCTGCGCAGGGTCTACGAGGAGATCGACCGCCTCGAGCGCACCGACGTGTCCGAGGAACGTTTCGTTCAGTACCGCGAGTATTTCGGAATCGCGACCGCAGCTGCACTGGCGCTGGCGTGCGCCGCCTGGCTTCTCGGGGGAACCGTGTTCCGGAGGCTGCCATGATCGGCTGGAGCTTTCTGCACCCGTCCCGGATCCACCTGATATGGATCGCTCTCGTCCTGGTTGGCATTCTGTTCTGGCTGCAAGGCCGAGGGCTCGAGGCGCTCGGCCGGTTCGTGTCGCCGTCCATGCAGGCCCGGCTGATTCGCCGTCCCTCGCCGCTCCGTCGCTTGCTCGGCCTGGGCCTCGTCTTGGCGGCGCTGCTTGGCGGCATCGCCGCTCTGATGCGCCCGCAGACTCAGCACGCCGTGCCTGTCGTCGTGACTAGCCATACCGCCGCCGACGTCATGGTTCTAGTCGACGTCTCCCGCAGTATGCTTGCCGAGGATGCAGCTCCCAATCGCCTCGAGCGCGCCAAGGCAGAGCTCCGAGACCTGGTGAGCGAGCTGGATAATCACCGGGTCGGCCTGATTGCCTTTGCCGGACGGGCGGCAGTGTTGTGCCCGCTCACCACGGATCACGGGTTCTTTCGCATGATTCTGGAACAGGTGAGCGTGAGCAGCGCTGGTCGCGGCGGTACTCGCATCGGCGACGCGATTCGCAAAGGGGTCGCGTCGTTCCCGCCGGGAAACCAGGCCAAGCTCTTGCTCCTCCTCACCGATGGCGAGGATCAGGACTCGTACCCCGCCGACGCCGCCAAAGAAGCCAAACAGGCAGGCGTACGGATCGTGGCAATCGGTTTTGGCGACGAGAAGGGGAGCGAAATCACGGTAACCGATGGCAAGACCGGCGTTCGTGGACCGATCAAGGACAAGGAAGGCAGGACGGTCGTCTCCAAGCTCGATGGCGCCACCCTGCGCTCCGTCGTCCAGGAAACCGAAGGTGCCTACGTTCCTGCCGGTGTCGGGGTGCTCGACCTCAAGCCGATCGTCACCAGCCACATCAAGCCGCTACTGAGTGAAGGGCCGGCGCCGTCGACCGTGCGGATTGCGAGAGCGGAGAGATACCAGCTCTGCCTCCTCTTCTCTCTGGGTTGCCTGCTTGCCTCGGCCTGGCTCGGCGTTGCCGGACGAAACCACTCCTCGCGGGCAGCCGGCATGCACGCTCGGAAACCATCCAATAGCCCGTTTGCCCGAACAGCGTCGGGCAGGTCGGGAGCCAGCTTGGCGGTGGCGCTGGCGGGAACGCTCACGTTTGGCGGAGCTGCCGGGGCAGAGCAAGAAGCATCGCCGCCGCGCAGGCAGTACAACGAAGCCTTGAAGGCGCTTGGCTCGGGCGAGCTGGATGCTGCCCGCAAGGGATTTCTCGAGGCGAGAGATCGCGCCAGCTCCGGAGACGAAGAGCTCCGGTTCCGCGCCGCTTTCAACCTCGCCTATTCCTTTGCCCGGCAAGCGGACACCCTGCCGGGCGAAAAGCCGGACGACGTTCTGGACGCGCTGCGCAACAGCGCAGCATGGTTCCGCGATGCAGCTCGCCTTCGTCCCGACGACAAAGACGCCAGGGTCAACTTGGAGGTCGTCCTTCGCCGAATCCAGAGGCTGGCAGATGCTCTCAACAAGGGCAAAGACGGACTGGAGGCTCGGCTCGATCGCCTGATTGGAGGCGAGCGTGAGCTGCGCGGGACCGTACGCCAGCTAATGGCAAGGATCACCGATGCCGCGGCCAAGAGCGACCCGACTGCCTTCCAGGATGAGTTTCGCGAGGCTGCCTCCGCTCAGCGTACTCTTGGCGCCGACGCCAATCTCGTCTCCGAGCTTGCGGCTGACGAGCTGGTCACGCTCGCCGCCAAGCCGGAGGCAGAGCGATCCGAGATGGACAAAGTTCGGAGCTTCCAGCTGGAAAACTTGAACGTTTTTCTGGACAGGGCACGCCAGGCAATGACCAACGCCCGCGGCTTGCTTCGTACTCTTCAGGGTGATGCCGCCCACCACCAGATCGACACTACCCTCGCCGAGCTCAAGAGGGCTCGCGAGCAGCTCCTCGACCCGGTGACAATCCTCAAAGGATTGGTCGAAGACGAGGCAGTGCTCGGGCTGCAGACGGGAGCTCTTGGCCAGCTGCGCGCCGGCAAAGTCCGTCTCCAAGCCAGCGACGAGGACGAGCGACCGGCAGCGCCACCACTGTGGCTCACCTCGAGCTACCTCAAGGACGAACAAGAAGAGATTCACGCTCGCACCGCCGAGCTGACGGCCAGATTCCAGGCCGGCGTTGCTGCCAGAGAGCAAAAGGAGAGTGGCGCTGCTTCGGCCTCTCCCGATGGCGGCAGCGGCATCGATGTTGTGGCCGGGCAATCGGCCGATTCGTCCACCAGCGCCGCAACCGCGGACGAGCAGGCCGAGCGCCGGCTCATCGAAGCAGCACGCGAGGCTCTGCCTCTGCTCGGAGCCGCCGCTCGAGCAATGACGGACGCTGCTTCTGTCCTTGCCACTGACCAGCTCGAGTCTGCCTCGCCCTACCAAGAAAGGGCCGTCGAGAATCTCGTCTACGCCCTGGAGCGCTTCAGCGGGACTCGCGATCTCATCGAGTTGACCCACGCCGATCAGTCTCAGGTTGTTCGCTTGATGGATCCCAGGAACCAAAACCGAGCTGGCGCTGACAACTCGAGCGGATCCAAGGACAACACCGATCCGGCTCTCGCGTCGCTGCCTCCGGCGGAGCGCGCGCGTTGGGTGGCCTCCGCGGTTGCCCGGAACCTCGATCGACTCGCCAGGCTAGAGAGGCTCTTCCGCGAGGAGGCCAACACGCCGCCGCAGCAGCAGCAGCAGCCGCAGCCGCAGTCCGCAGCCAGCGCTGGGCAGCCTGCCTCCACCGCCAGTGGCGGCGCTGGCGACGACGACGCCGAGCAAGAGCAACAGCGGCAAGAGCTCTACCGTCTTGCCGAGGAGAAACGACGACTCGCTGCCGCGGCGTTGACTCGCCTGACGGACAGTAGCCAACGTCGCGCGGCCGAGCCGCTGGTGCTCGCTACCGAGGCCCTCGATCAGATCGAGGAGCTGCGTCGCTTGTTCTTCTCGATCGTCGAGCACCTGAAAGAGCTGGCCCGCAACCAGGCCGAAATCAACGACGAGACTGCCTCGGCGGCAGCGCTCTCCGATCCCGAGCAGCAGAAAGGACTGCTCGCTCCTTCGGTTGGATTGCAGAACCGCTATGCTCATACCGCCGACGCTCTCGCGGCGGCGCTGGCCAAGCAAGCCGACGCTGCCCGTACCCAGAACCAGAGCCAGCCTGGCTTGCCGGCAGACGCCGGCGCTGGAGGCTCGTCCAGCGCCGAGGCTCAGCAGGGGCAGCAAGCACAGCAAGCGGCGACGGCCCTCGCCGAAGCAGCGGGCGAGGTTTCTACTGCCAGAGACTTGATGAACGAAGCGACCTCAGGTTTGACCGAGCACCAAGCGCAGGCGAGCACCATGTCGTTCGACTTGAGCACAGTCATCGACCAGCAGAAGAAAGCCTTGGAGCACCTGGCGGCAGCCATTCGAGCGCTGGAACCACCGTCGGCCAATCAGGGGCAACAACAACAGCACAACCCGGATCAGCAACAAAGCGCGCAGGAACAGGCGGCGCGCCAACTCCAGACGATTCGCGATCGCGAGGCAGAGCGCCGCCGCGATCGGCAAACCCAGTCTCGTCCAGCGGAGCCGGTGGAGAAGGATTGGTAGTCATGCGGCACGTTTGTCGTGGCCTGGGCCTGCTTGCCCTGCTCGCGTCGTCGTCACTGCTGATACTTGCCAGCGAGGTGGCTGCACAACGAGAGGGAAAGGGCATCGAGCTCAGCGTCGAAAGCAACCAGCTCTACGCCGGTCTACCCTTCGTCTTGTCGGTGCAGGTGGCCGGACTTGCCGAGCAACCCGAGCCGGAGGTGTCTACTCCCCAGATCCCTGGCTGCACGGTCACTCACCTGGGGATGACGCCAAGTGTGTCGAGCACGGTGACGATCATCAACGGCCGGCGCAGCGAGTCGCGGAACGTGGTCTTCGTCTTCCGTTTTCGCGTCGAGGCGCCGCGCGCAGGCCGCTATTCGATTGGCCCGGTGACGGCTACCCAGGGAAGCGATCGACTGGTGAGCCGGCAGGCTGCCATCGAAGTAAAGGAGGTGTCATCGACGGATGACATGCAGGTACGCCTGCTCCTCCCCGAGCGACCGATCTCGGTCGGTGAGACATTCGAGGTCACCATCGACTGGTACCTGAAGCGCGACGTTGGCAACCACACGTTCGTAGTCCCGTTCTTCAACCAGACCGAATGGATTCAAATTCATCCGCCGGCAGCGGATCCCAATTCCTCGCAACGCACGCTCTCGTTCAGCGCCGGCGCAAGCGAAATCCAGCTTCCCTTCGAGCGCGATCAGGTCGACTTGGGCGGCAGCCGCTACACCAGGTTTCGCGTCCGGACGCAGGCGACGCCGCTCAAGCCCGGGGTTCTCGCGGTGCCGCCGACTCGCGTGCTCGCCGAGCTCCACGTGGGAATGGGACGGGATACCTTCGGTTTCCCGGTCTCGCGCGCTCGCCTGTTCAGGGCCGAGGACACGGCACGCCGGCTGGAGATTCGTCCACTACCCCAGGCCGGCCGGCCGCGCAGCTACAGCAACGCGATTGGAACGTCCTACACGATCGAAGCACAGGCGGATCGCACGGTGGTGCAGGCAGGGGACCCGATCGAGCTGCGGATCACCGTTCGCGGCGACGGCCAGCTCGCCGGCATGATCCTTCCTCCCCTCGACGCAGACGGCGGATTGTCACGCGATCTATTCTCCTTCCCCGACGATCCCCCGACCGGCGAGCTCCTGGCAGGCAGCGGCAGCGGCGGTGGCGGTGGCGGCGCTGGTGGCGGCGGCGGCGGCGGCGGCGGCAAGAGCGGTGCGTCAACCTCGCCCCGCGGAAAAATTTTCCGCGTGGCAGTGCGGGTGCGCAGCGAAAGAGTGCACGAAATCCCGCCGATTGCGCTTTCCTATTTCAACCCGACGACTGGCCAGTATCACACCGTGCGCAGCCTGCCGATCGCCCTGTCAGTGAGAGGCTCAGCAGTCGTCGGAGCAGATCAGGTCGTGAGCAGCGCCGCCGCGGCCGGGAAACCCGCGAACCAGCCGCAAGGCGGTGCCGCTGGAGGTGCTGGCACTGGCGCTGGCGCCGGTAGTGGTGCCGGCGCGAGAGCGTCGACTGGCGCGCAGCCCAACCTGGCGATCTCGACCATTGGCGCCGATCTGGCACAAAGCAGTGGTGATCGCACTACTCGACGGTCCCT
Organism: Pseudomonadota bacterium; assembly: GCA_043801535.1. GTDB lineage: Bacteria > Myxococcota_A > Polyangia > Haliangiales > SHYZ01 > JAZDLZ01. Next base: position 5,793 of record JAZDLZ010000716.1, on the reverse strand, counting down.
CACCACTCGCGGCAGCGTTCCTGGGCTGCTGCTCCTCTACGGCATCCCCTTGTTGATTCTGGGCCTGAAGAGCTGGCGGCGTCGCACCGAGACCAAGCGTCAGGCAGAAGGCGAGCGCCGCGCCGCGATGCGGCTCCTCGACAAAGAGCTCGAGCTCGCTGCCTCGCGTCCCGCCCGTGAAGCAGCGCCATCCCTGCTCGCCGCAATCAAGGCCCTCGAGCGGGCTGCCCTCGACTTTCCCACCTCGGAAACCGCAGTGCTCGTCGAACGACTGGAGACGGAGGCATACGATCCAAGAGCTGCAAACCGGCCGATCGATCCCTCGCTCATCGCCGCGGTGCGCGCAGCAGCTGCCCGAACGCAAGAGAGGCCGGACAGCAGCTCCAGTGAAGCCATGGCCAGCAGCGACACGCCGAACAACGCGATCCCGAATGACTCGAATGGCACCACGCCGAATGGAAGAGGCGGAGGCACTGGCGCCACCGCCACCGCGGCTACCACCGCTACCACCGGCACCACAGCAAAACCGGGACTCCCACTCGTCCTCCTGCTCACCAGCGGATCCCTACTTTCCTTGCCTGTGGCCAACGCCAGCGCTACTGCCACCAACACAACTGCCCGCGCCAATGCCAGTGCCAGTGCCAACAGTGCCAACAGTGGCGGCAGCGGCGGCAGCGGCGGCAGCGGCGATACGGCAGGCGGCGGCGACCAACTCGAGCGGGCGCGCCAAGCCTACCGTGATGCCCTCGGCGAAACGGACAGGACACGGCGGATGGCTGCATTCGCCACAACGGCGCGACTCCTCGAAGAAGAAGCAAGACGCCACCCTGGCTGTCCCGAGCTTCTTGCCGACTGGGGCAACGCCTTGCTGGGTGCCCACGAGCTGGGCAAGGCAACGCTGGCCTACCGCAGAGCGCTCCTTCTCGATCCCCGAATGGAGCGCGCCCGCCGCAACCTCGAATGGATTCGCAGCGCCCAGCCAGAATGGTTGCCGAGACCGCGCAGCAGCAGCGCCGTTGACTCGCTCCTGTTCTGGCATCGCGTCACGACTCCGGCCGAACGTCTCCTCGCCGGCGGCATTGCCTTCGCGCTCGCTGTATTGCTGCTCACACCCTTTGCCCGCTCTCCGGGGAGGCGCAGGCTTCTCCAGCGCACAGCTATGGTTCCGGCCATCATCTGGCTAGCCTTGGCTCTGTCCGCCGTGCTCGAACGAAGCCAAGACCGTGACGCCGTCGTCGTCGAGGACGGCGCCGTGCTCCGCTCCGCCGACAGTGTTGGCGCCCCCCCTGCCCTCGCCAATCCGCTGCCCGCCGGAGCAGAAACCATCATCCAGGAAGAGCGCGGACCATGGATTCGCGTCACGCTTCCCAACGGCACGCGTGGCTGGCTTGGCCGCAGCTCCGTCGAACGAGTGGCGGACAGGTAGACCACCTCATCCTGAGGCCAGCGACCTCTCATTGAGGCGTCTCGTCCTGTGCCAATGTGGCCGTACAATCATGGACGATCACACCCAGGATCGCCTTTGGCGTTGACGCGCTTCATGCTTGCCCCTTACGCGCCATCCCGAGTCCCGCCAGGTAGACGTCTGGTACCTTGTATCGCTCAGCCCTCTCTTCGGTTCCCTCATATACTGACAGCACTCCGACCTCTCGTGCGAGCGCGACCAAATCGCCGAGGTCTTCAATATCCCGTGCATTCACGGGTGACGACCGCAGACTGCGTAGCCTTTCAAAGAGCGCCTCCAGCTGAGGGAACTCCTCATCCTTGAGCGCACTCAGCGCTCGCGGCGAAACCTGCGTGAGCGCCTCAACCAACCCACGAGGCCGAACTAGGCTGCGTTCGTAGGGACTCGTCTTCGATTCTTCTTGTTCCCAACGTACGGCTTCTTCGAAAAGCTGGACAAGATACCGAGGAGTGCGGTCTCCGTTGCCGTCGGCCAACCGGTTCCAAACCCAGTTGCGAGAGAAGGCGGTATTGCCACCCTTCATCCGTTCGCCCACAAGGGTATTCCATGCCTTGTAGACCACCTCGTTCGGCCACTGATCTACATGCATGTCCCGATACTTCGCGGTGTTTTGCCGGAACATGAAACGAGCGAACTCTTGACTCTGCATGGCCTGCTTGAGAACAACGCGCAGAAAATCGACCTGATCATTCCATTTGAGGCTCACAGAACGACCAAAGAGATGACTCTTGTTTTCAAAACGGAGCGTTTGCCAAATATCCTCTCGAAGAACGACCTTCAGCCGGATGTTCTTGAACCGTTCCCCTTTATCGGTGAGGAAGGAAAACAGACCCTGAATCGCAGACTGTCGCCGTTGTCGATCCGTGTCCGTGTTCCCGAAGCCAGTATCGAGACCATCAAACAGGACGAGGGTGTCCGGCTTGACCGCTTGGTCCAACTTGTCCAGCCAGTCCGCGACCAGTAGCCCAAATCCAGTATTCGAAAAAACCGCCCCAACAGCGTCAACAAACGCCAACTCGTTCAGGGGCACCAGGCTGGTCCCTGACGACAATCTTGGATCTGGATCTGGCAGTGAGCTTGTTGCCATGAGATCCGAGCGAATCGCAATAGCCGTGGACAAGGCCCACATTTCGCGCCAATCAGCGCCATGGTCTTGCAACACCTTCTCGACGGTCTTGAATCCGTCCGCTCCGAGCACCCATGGTCGATCGTTTCGCAGCGGCGCTGGAGCCAAGCCAACCACGACGGTACGGTCGGAACTCTCTGCTAGGCGACGGAAGACGGCGGTCTTGCCGGTGCCTTTTCGGCCCAAGACAAGTGGAACATAGGGAGAAAGCGCTTTCGCCACTACAGCAGTTTCGACAAATGTCTCTAGAAACTGCTGCTGATGCTCAGCGGTGTCACTCTTGAAGTGCAGCGAGCCAAGAATAGAACTCTTGTCCTGTGCAGGCCCAATCGCTGGCGCGTCTTCGTCTGGCTGCCGCAGAAAGCCTAACAGCCATTCGCTGATCGGCCTGTAGTCATTCCAGGATTCGGTCCCCGCGAGAATGCTGTCCGAAGTGGCGACACTCTCGCGATAGGGTACGAAGTGGGTGAGATCAGCCTCGACCAGCCGCTCTCGGTGGTCCAGAACCGAAAGCCAGTCCGAAACCCATTCGACGGCCCTGTGTCGATAACGTTGGACCACTTCCGGTGCCTTGCTCGCCGGAATCGGCGATACGAGAAAGCGCGGCATGGGCGTGAGTTTGCGCCCCTGTGCTTCACGCAAGGTTGTGGACGCCAGGAGAGCACGTACGAGCTCACCGGTTCCCCGGCGGGCTTGTGGATGAGGGAAAAACGTGATGACTGCCACGTCGGAAAGTCCAAACAGGAAGGGCGCATTGAGTGCATGGAATCCTGTACGGGCGTCGAAGAGGATCACATCAGGTGCCAATGGCAGGTTGCGCAATAGGTCGACCATCTTGAGCAGAGGATTCTCTTCTTCTCGGTACCATGCGACGGGATCCGTGGAGCGAAGAAGGCGTGCATACTCCGCCCCTGGCAGGCCTGCCGGGATCAGATACAAATCTGTTGATTCGTGACCGCGGATCAAATGATCCCTGAGGTCAACCTCGTCACCATGATCAAGACTGTCCAGAATATGGACAACCCCCATCTCTTCCTTGATTTCCTTCTCTCGGCCAAACATCGCTGCCAGGCCTGGGGCCTCGAGATCCATGTCCACGCACACCACCTTGTGACCCTTGCTCGCTAGGTTGAGGGCAGTGTACGCAAGGGCGGTGGTCCTGCCGACGCCACCCTTGAGGGAATAGAAAGTGCAAATGAGAGGCGGCGGCAGATCCTCGTCCAAATCCGACGCGAAAAGCGCATAGATCGGTGCCGTCAGCTTACGGGCCTTGCCCAAGGCCTCGGGCCAAAAGGGCACATTCTCCAGGTCGGAGTCCAGAGGGGCGGCTCCAGCCCAGTTTCTTTCCTCTGGCGTCATGAGCTCGCTCCATTCGAAGTGCTCCTGATCAAGCCCCTCAAGTGCACGGGCACGTCTATCCTTCGATGACATCCCTCCGAAGACATCTGAGACGACCCAAACCCGCCAGCCTATGTAAGGGTCGGGCTGCACGCGCAGATCGCACGGAACAGACGCAAGACGTTCCATGTTTCTGCGAATGTGATCTCTGATTTCGTCACCGGTCATCTTCGCCTCCTGCTTGTCACCCGACGAAGTTGGGTCTGCAGGTAACCCACAAGGCGCCTTGCACTCTCAAGCATCTCGTTGCACTGCCCAGGATAGTCTCCGGTCACTTGGTATCTCAGGTCGGTACACCAGCACTCGACATAGTAGGTGCCGTAATCGTTCGATCCTCCTGCCTTTCGAAGGGTGAGGCCAGAACGCTGCCAGAGGGCGCGGAGGTTGTGCCCTTCGGCACTATGGATTGGGAAACCGGAACCTCTTCGCTGAAGCAATGCCTTGAGGCTGCATTCGATTGCATAGCCAGCCATATATACTGGCCCAACGGATCCTGTTCGCACAGGCAGCATGGCTGAGGCGTCGGTCATGCGCTCGTTTGCTACAGCTTTCCATTCCTCCCATGTATCAGGCATGCAGGCTCTCCCAGCGCGTCAGCGCGGCGGCTTCCCACTCGGCCACGAGCTTGGCGAGTGGCGCGTAGTCCTTGTGAGCACATCCAGCGTCGCATGCTGCGAAATAGCGCGCCTGGTCGGTCTTCCTGTCGTACACGTCGAGCGGCACCCTGTCGTTCTGCAGGCACCGACCATTTCTCTGGGCTCTTGCTTTACAGTTCGTGCTCGTGCTCGAAAACACTGGGCTTTCACCTCGGCTAAGGGCAGTGTTCGGGTGAAAGAGTGTAAAGCGAGTCTGACCGGTGCCACGGCGAGGTAGTTGCCGCCGTCCGGTTGATCAGTCGCGGCCTCAGCTTCGCCGCGCCGAGCGCGGGCGAGGAGCTCGGCCGTAGTATTGACAGTTGGCGGTGCTGGCAACGGACTCTTTCCAGGTAGACCAATGGATGAAGAGGAGCATGACGGAAGCCGGTCGCCTGCCGCTTCTGGGCCGGACAGTTAGGCCGGGTTGTCGCGGGAACTATCGAGTCTTGGTTGGCATGATCCCGGGCAAATGGCGACGACGCCCGCTTCGACTACTGAGCCTGGGTCGCAGCAGGCTTGGCCGCCGCGCTAATGCCCTTGTCCTCGTTCCCAACCAACTCAACGAAGGCCATCGGCGCTGCATCGCCGACCCGGTTACGGGTCTTGATCAGTCGAGTGAATCCACCATTCCGGCCACGCATCCTGGGCGCGATCTCGCCGAACAGCTTCTCCAGCGCCTCGTCGGTCTTCACTACTCGACGGGCCATTCTGATCGCGTGCACGACTCGAGCGCGCTCCTCGTCCGACCTCTTGCCCAACTCCTTGGCGGTGATGTCGCCGACCGACACGCCCCACGAGATCGTCCGATCGGCAATCCGTTTCAGCTCCTTGGCCTTGGCAACGGTAGTCTCCACTCGCTGGTGAAGCATCAGCGAGCTCACCAGATTGGAAAAAAGTGCCTTCCGGTGGGCTGACGTGCGTGAATATTTTCGACCTGCCTTACGGTGGCGCATATCAATCACACCTTTTTCGGGGGAGTCTGCGTTCCTGGCCAGCTCTCCAGCTTCATCCCGAGCGAGAGTCCCATTTCTGCCAGAATCTCTTTGATTTCTTTGAGCGACTTGCGGCCGAAATTCTTCGTCTTGAGCATCTCGGCCTCGGACTTCTGCACCAGCTCGCCGATGTACTTGATGTTGGCGTTCTGCAGGCAGTTGGCCGATCGCACCGAT
>JAZDLZ010000714.1:0-2617 GCA_043801535.1 Pseudomonadota bacterium | reverse complement strand
CTCGATCGATCCGAATACATCGTCCTTGCGAACGGACTCTCCCTCCTTGGGCAAATCCACCTGAGTGATGTCGCCAAGCTGTTCGACAGCGAACTTGGTCACCCCAACGGTCGCGACTTTTCCGTCAATGCGTGCCCATTCGTGCTCGCGAGTGTAGAGCAGATCGGAAGGATACTCTTCGCTCATCCTTGACTCCTCTTGTAAAATGGTCCTTTGTGAATCTCGATTGGGACTACCTTGCCTCGGCAGTCGACGGCTAGCCTGGTTCCTGGCTTGGAAAGCCGGGTTGGAACGTAGCCCATACCTACTGCAATGCCCAAGTGCGGGGCAGTCGTTCCGCTCGTGACTTTGCCAATCTCGACACCGCCCTCTTCATTCTCCAGAATCGAATACCCGTGACGGGCGATTCCTCTGCCTTTCACCAGGAATCCTACGAGCTGACGTTTCGTTCCGGCGGCCTTCTGGGCGATCAGCGCCTGCCTGCCAAGAAAGTCTTCGCCGTCCAACTTCACCGCCCAGCCGAGACCAGCCTCGAGCGGAGTGGTGGTCTGATCGATGTCATTGCCGTACAAGCACAGCTTGGCCTCGAGACGGAGAGTATCACGAGCGCCGAGACCGGCGGGCTTGATGCCATACTCGCGTCCAGCCTCGAAGAGGGCGTCCCATAGCCGATTCGCACCGTCGTTGGGACAGGCGATCTCGAAACCATCCTCGCCGGTGTAGCCAGTGCGCGCCGCCATGCACCGAACGCCGGCAATGACCGCCTGGGTATGGTGGAACGACGGCACCTCGGCAGCCAGAGGGCGCCCAGCCAGCCGCGCAACCAGCTCGACAGCTCGAGGACCTTGCACTGCTATCAGCGCCGTCTCGTCGCTTTCGTTGGTCAAGGTGCATGTGCTGCCAACGTTCTCGACCGCCCATGCCCAATCCTTGTCGATGTTGGATGCATTGACAATGATCAGGTAGTCGGTGGCGGTCCGGCGGTAGACAATGCAGTCGTCAACGATACCGCCGTCTGGATAGCACATCAGCGTGTACACTGCCGCGCCGTCGGTGAGCGCGAGAACCGCAGCAGTAACGAGACGCTGTGTCGCCTCGCCTGCGCGACTGCCACGCAGGACGATCTCTCCCATGTGGGAAACATCGAACACGCCGACAGCAGAACGTACTGTCCGGTGTTCGTCTACGATGCCGCTGTACTGGACCGGCATCTCCCACCCGCAAAACGATACTAGCTTCGCACCCGAGGCTTGGTGAGCGCCAAGGAGCGGGGTGTGCTTGAGCTCTGGGGACATGGTGAACTCCAAACTTGGAATCGGCCAATCCTAGTAGATGGCACGCCACGGTCAAGGCCATTCCAAGCGAAGCTGTTCCGCGACCCCTATACCGGAGTGTGGCGACGCGCGACTGCCTGGTCTGGTATCCGTCCGGCCACCTCGAAATGCGCTGTTCCCGTCGCCACTAGCCTTGCCTGCTCGAGCCAACGACTGCGCCAACTGCTGCGCCGGTAGACGTCAATTCGGAGAGAGGCGATCTCGGTGTTGGCGCAATACGAACGCGTCCCGTCCGGATCGGCATACTCGGCAGTTACCATCTCGTCGGGATGGCAGGAAAAAACGCCGGAAATCCTTGCTCTCGCATCGGCCGCAGCGAACCGGTAGCGCGCGGTGCCGAAATGACCGGAAGTCCTGACAACGTCGATTGGACTGGTGAAGATGAGCGTTTCGCCGTCGAGCCGAAGGGAAAGGAACGTCAGTGACGGCAAGGCAACGCCAGCCGGAGAGAGCCCTACTGTGAGCGATTCGAGCACAGCGTCGTCGCGGTCGTCGAAGGCGTTGCAGTGTCCCCATGCCCAGGCATCGGCATGCTTGGATCCCCAGAGGTGGCTCTGGCAGGCAGGCTCTCCGCTCAGCGTCAATGTTTCTCCGTCAATTCGAACCATACCGCCAAGCCTCACGTCGAGGTTAGGAGAGAGAACGCGAGTACGCGCCAATCCGGGAACCTGATAGGCGAAGGCAGGCAAGTGCCGATGGGTGGTCGGGCACGGGTCCCAAGAGAGATCCCACTGCGCTTCGTGACCGGCGCCAGCAATACGACCTTTGGCTCTGCAATGAGTCAACACCGACTCGTCAATCCGAAGCTCGAATGGGTCGGCGGCCGCGCTCATCCGGTGTATCGGAAGCTTCTGATTGACGGCAAACGTCCGGGAAAGCACGTCCCTCCGCGGCGCGTCACCTCCCGGGCGACCACCAAAGTGGTGCGGCGCTGAGGCGCCCACATGGCAAGGAGCGAGGAGGGCGCCTGCTTTCGGTATATCGAAGGCTGCAAACCATAGTTGTGCATACGGCGAACCGACGCGGGCGAGAGGAGCGTCGAGAGAATAGCGAATCCAGAATCCCATTCCTGATGGGCGATGGTTGAAGGTGAGGTACCAGGCTTCGTAGTGACCAGGTTGGCCATTCCAGACTCGAGCATTGTCACAATCGTTGGGATACTGCTCAATCATCTCGACGTCCTCCCCTGGCATGCTGATACTACTACAGCTCCGGCGTTGCTTAGCGGCTGGATTCTGGAATTCGGAGTCCAGGACTTCGTACGGCGGCATGTGCCTGATCGG
>JAZDLZ010000703.1:0-2478 GCA_043801535.1 Pseudomonadota bacterium | reverse complement strand
CGGTCGTTTTCCCTGGCCACGAAAGGCAGACCTAGCCCTTGCTGGTGAGCAAGCAGAAGCGCGTTCATGGCTTCTACGTAGGACTGGTCGAGAAAGAGTAGTCTTCCCTTGAGATATTGTCCCAGGCCGCCATCGGCCGTTGGCCAAGAGCTCACTGCCTCGTCGATGCGCTCGGCGTAGAACATCAATGCCACCGGGCTCGCCGACTTGCCCTGAAGCCCGCGCGCCAGGAGATAGTCGCGCAGAGCCTGCCCCGGGGAGGAGTCAGCTGGATCGAACGCTATTCGGCGCAGAGCCAACAGCCGGCGCGTATTCTCTTCGACCGGGAGCGCCAGCGCTTGGTCGACGGCCAGCGCCGCAGCGCGGAGATCGCCTCTCCGCGCCAGGAGATCGGCCATCTCACCGAGTGCCTTCGCTCTGACGGGTGCAAGAAGCGCTGCGTTGGCAGCAACCTGGCGGTACCCTTCGAGAGCTTCGTCGGGACGTCCGCCATGCTCGAGTGCCATGGCGAGCATCAACCGATGGGAGGGATCGTGGGGATCGTCGCGGCAGACCCGTTCCAATAGCGAGATCGCTCGATCGACCCTGCCCTCGTTGAGATACTCGACAGCCTGGCTGTCTCGGATAGCCACCGCTCGCGCGCACGGACGCTGGAATATGCCTTTTCGAGAGAGACGGTCGGCAGCGATCTCGATGGTGGATTGCTCTACTGGCAGGGCTCGCAGCGCCGCATGCCACTCCTGTTCCAGCGTTTCGAGATCCTTGCCGTATGCCGCCCGAAAAGCGGCCTTGGTTCCGCCAGCACGATACACCGTTCGAATGGGTTCCGCCCCTTGACGCTCGAGAAGAAAACGCACAAAGGATCCTGAGGCGGCATAACTCCGGGTCGCCGAAAAGGAAAGAAACCGCGGGCCAAACAGCACCCCTACCGCCGGCAAGAGCTGCAGCTCGAGCATTGCCCGAGCAGCCTCGTGAGGAGTGAGCTCTGCCCCTCGCCAATCTGCTGCCACTGCCAGACCCTCGATCATCCCAGCGTTGAAATTGGCCGGCGGCCATCCCAACCAGGCCACGCTCACGCCAAACAGCGGATCGCCGAACTCACCGGCGACAACATGGGCGATTTCATGGGCCAGAGTCGGATGAGGGAAGCCGAGGTGCTGGAGGTAGATTTCCCGCCGCCAAGGCTTCGCCATGTGGGTGGCGCCTGCCCCCATCCAGCGCTGCTTCTGCTGCGCGGAAGCGAAATAGAAAGAAACCATCTTGGCGGGCGGGACAACGCCGAGGGCTCGGCAAATGACGTCGAGCGCGAACTCGTGCTCCCTCGCCACTAGCGGCATCTTGTCAGCGAGCTCCGCAGTGCGCGGATAGAGGATTACGAAGTGCTCCGTTTCCAATCGGCCACCCAGCGCGCGTTCGATATCGGCCGCCGCAGCGGTAAAGCCAAGCACCGGCGAGTAGTGAAAGAGAGCTCCCGCCAGCCCAGATGCCGCGATCGCCGTCGCCAGTACTGCCCGTCGATGGCCGTCGCACCAATCTCGACGCGCCCCAGCCTCTGCCGTCGCCACAGTCGCTCCCGATTCGTGCTTGGGGCGAGCGGCGAGCCTGAGCTTCTGAAGAAGACCCGTACGAATACTCGGAATGGCGAGCGAGATCGGATCGAGGAGAAAAGCGCACCCGGATAGCGCGGCCAAGGCTATCGCTGCCTGGTAGAGGCGCGACCAGAAAAAGGCTGCGCCAAGCTCAATGGCTTCGTCGTAGAGGCTCCCCGGGAAATACCCGGCGAAGGGATCGTAGGCAAACACGGGCGGAGCGGAATAGAAACGCCACAGGCCGACGAGCAGCGACAGGCCGACGAAACCGAGCACCACCGCCGAGGCCAAAAAACGTGGTCGACGATTCCCCAGTAGTATGCCGCCTACTACTCCGAGAGCAGAGGCATTGAGCACCGAAATGCCAGGCAACAGGGCGTAGAACAGAATCCCCCCCGACCAATCACACTGGCGCACCCTGGTAGCGTTCAGCGCCATTACTGCTGCCGGTGGAACGAGAAGCAGGAGGGCTCTCGCCGCTGCCTGCGTCCACCACCAAGCAACCATTGCCCCGGACGAACGCGCCCCCGCTGCCAGCGAGCGGGGACCGCTCGCGTCAGCTTGCGCCTCGATTGGCGCCGAGGCTGAATGCTGGCGCTCGGATCTTGCGTGCGCCACAACGGCAACCCCAATGCTGGCGGCAGCCATACTTGCCGCAATTGCCATTGCGAAGGAGAATTCGAAGCCAATAACGTCGAACAGAGGCACGCCAGTCAACAGCAACGACAGGAGCACCAACAACAACGCGGAGCCGAGGCAACGACGCAGAACCGGGTGTCTTGGCATCATTCGTGTGGCCGTTTCTCCTTGCTGTACTACTAGCACCAATGCCAATCACTTGGGAGCCGCCATAGCGCGCCCCAAAACGGCGATAGTGACCACGAGCGCA
>JAZDLZ010000665.1:0-5364 GCA_043801535.1 Pseudomonadota bacterium | reverse complement strand
ACGATCATCGACGCAGGCCAGACGGCGCCCATCTTCATCCAGGGTTAAGAGCAGATGACTCTGACATTGCCGCGTTTTTTCTTTCGTTAGACCCTCCGGTAGCCAAAGAGACGTATGCGTCGCAGAAAGACGTCGAGCACCAGCAAGGCAGAGGCTGCGAGCAAATGGAACGGCCAGATAGGACGGTGATAGCGGATCGGCTTCTTGTGCTGGGCGAACAGGGCCTCGGGACTTGGCTCGGCCAGACCGCCGGTAATTGTTCCGGCCTGGCGCAATGGCTCGAGGTGTGGCGACGAACGCAGGTATTCGGCTGGATACGGAAGTCCGGCGGTGCCGACGGATTCGGCGACGACCCGACCCTCGCGCCGGTGAATCGCGCGCAGTATCCATGCTCCGTGCCGTTCGAGCGGCAGCAGTGCCTCGTACTGACCGGCGGCGGTCTGGTCCATGGCCACGGTTCGCCTGGTCCGGAGAGTTTCCGGATCGACCAGCTCGAGCGTGGCGTCGAGCCCGTTGACGAAACGGTCGTCACTACTCACTGCGTCGACGACTACCCGAATCTGGGAGTCCTCGATGCTGGTGTAGAGGTCGTAGCTGTCGTGCTGCTGGTGACGCATCGAGGCTCGCACCACCTGCGCCCAGAACTTGGGGAATCCTTGCCAGCCAAGCCAGTCGACTGCCCAGCGGTTCTTGACGTCGCTGGTCCACGCCACAACCTGACCAGTGCCTTGCCGCCAGCGAGCCAGCAGCGGCTCGCCATCGCGCTCGGATACCAGAATTACCTCCGCGGTGGGCTTGGCCTTGGTCGACACGTAGCCACGTAGATCGGGTGCGCGCTCGACTCCAGTTCCTTCGATCATCTCGACCTGTTTGGCGACCCTGACAGCGATGGCGTCCTCGACGAGAGAAGAGCGCTGCACCTCCCTGGTCTCCTTGGTGAAGATCCGCGGCAGCTCGTGGGCGTTCTCGGTCATGTACATTCGTCCTTCGCCGTGTTGGGCAATGACGGACAACAGGGCGCGATCGGCGTCGGCAATACCAACCGTGGAGACGGTAATCCTGTTCGCTCTCATCTCGTCGCACAGCTCGGCGATCCCCTCGGATGGCGCTTGACCGTCGGAAAGCACGATGACGTGCTTGACCTTCGCCTTGGCCGAAGCGAGGACGGCGAGGGCTTCCTGAAGGGCTGGGAGGATGTTCGTGCCGCCCCCCGGTTGGAGTCGAGAGATGTCGGAGGAGATGCGCAATCGGTTGGAAGCTCGCTGCAGCCGCACCACTGTCGTCGGGTGAGTATCGAACGCAATCACCCCGATCAGGTCGGAGGACTCCAGCACTTCGGCCGTAGCCCTTGCCGACTCCTTCGCCATGTCGATCTTTTCTCCGGCCATCGAGCCGGAACGATCGATCGCCAGTACCAGCGCTACCTGCGCCTGCTCGATGTCCTTCTTGCCTTCCAGGCGTACTGGAAGCAATCGCTCGATCTGGGTACCCTGGTAATCACCCCCACCGAAGGAGTCCTCGCCGCCAGCGACGATCAGGCCTCCTCCGTGATCGCGGACGTACTCCTTGATGGCGCGCACCTGGACGGGGCCGAGGAAGGCGGAGGCGAGATCGGAAAGGAGCAGCAGGTCGTAGTGGACGAGCTCCTTTGCCGAGCGGGGAATCCCTTGCGAGCCGCGGACCTCGACCTCGATCTGCTCGGCCTCCAATGCCCTCGCGAGGTAGCTGGCAGCGACCGGCCGGCGATCGCGCTCACCCTCGACGTAGAGGACTCGCGGCCGCCCGCGGACTCGGAGAGTCGACGATGCCTCGTTGTTCGCCGGCTCGGTGTCCTCTTTCAGGCCACGAAGCGCTACCTGGTAGCTGGTGAATCCAGCAGATACTGCCTCGGTCCGAAAGGCGACTCGATTGGAGCCCTCGTGGAGTAGCACCCGCTTCAGGGGCTCGAGCCGATTGGGCAGGCCGTCCTGGCGGAGAGCTACCACTGTTTCCTCCTCGTGTGTCGACCAGACGTCGGCGGTGACCTGGAAGGGCTCGCCAGCTCTTGCTTCGTTGGGGAGATTCAGGGCAGCGACGCGTATCTCCCGTGATTCGTTGGCAGGCAATGATCGCCACGATACCGGGATGCCCAGGTCACGGGCCCGGTATGCCTCGGCAAGCAAGCTGCCGGTAGTCTCGTTTCCGTCGGAGAGAATGACAATGCTGGGCAAGTAGCCAGGCGCGAACAAGCCGTAGGCAAGCTGCATCGCCGCCTGAATATCGGTCTCCGTCGCGTCCTTTTCACCGGCCGAGCGGCGCAAGATTGGTGCCTCCCCCTGCGCATCGAGAGCTAGCACGCGGGGACGGGCGGCAAAGGCAACGACGCGAGCTTCGTTGGGCGAGACTCCCGGCGATTCTCCTGGTCGGCTGCGCGCTCGAAACACGGTGTTCACGTACTCCTGCGCCGCTGCCAGCTGGCGATCGGTGACGGACTTCGACACGTCGACGAGAATCACCACCGAGGTCTTCTTGTCCTCCAGCGCGATCGATGGCTGGGCCAGCGCAGTTATGATTGCCAGGAATACCAGCGAACGAGCAAAGGCGGCGAGCGCGAGCTGGACGCGGGATAGATCGCTCAGCGAATAGCACAGCACTAGCCACAGGTAGGGAATGCTGCAGAGCAGATAGAGCCAACCCGGGGCGAGGATTTCGATTTCGTGGCCGAGCAGCTGGAATACCAGGGGTCTGCCAGGGATGAGAATGGTCGAACGAAGCAGGCCGACAATCGCCGCCGCTGCCAGAAGGGCAAGCACCAGGTACGGGACCCTCGCCAGACGCCAGCGACCTCGACCTCGACCGCGACCTCGACCGAGCAGAGAAGATCTGGTTCGCGTTCGGTCTGGCATTCTACACAGTTGCTCGCCGGTGGTAGCTGAGCCATTCGACGGTCGCAAGGAGTAGCCCAGCGAGCGCCAGGTATGGCCATATCGATCTGGCCAACGACGGCGTGAGCGAAGGACTCCCGGCCAGCTCCTTGCCGCCCAGTACGAGCACGGGGCGTGGCTCGATGCGGGATTCCACCGGATCGCTGAGATTCGCCGCAATGCGAGTCGCTGCTCCACGCCGGGTATTGATCTGGTAGAAGCCGGTATGACGGCCGTAGAATCGGACCCTTCCGTTCGCCGCAGGTGCGAGAAAACGTCCTCGCGGACCGTCGATTTCCACCAGCGCGGATCCGCCATCGGACAGGATCCCAGACGCGCCAGGCGACTCCTCGGCGAGGTCGACGGGAATTGTCCACAGGCGACCCGTTTGATAGGCGGTGGCCAGCTCGTTGCCTTGGCCGGCAAACCATTCGAACGTATTGAGCAAGAGCACGGGAAAGGCAACGCGCAGCACGAGGTCGGTGCTGGCGAGGTCGAAGCCGAATGCGACGAGTCTCTTTCCGTTGCGTCGGCCAGCAACGATCAAGGGGTCATGAATAGACTGGGCGACGATCACGTCGCCTGCCGCCGGCACGAAGACCAGCGAACGGTCGATATTGATGTCCGCAAGGCTTACCCAGCGGGTGATTGGATGGTCCTCGTCAATGCTCGTGATGACCGGGCGTTCCAGCGACCGTCTGACCGCGAATGGGCTCTTCTCCTGCGGAGGACCGAAGAATACTGCGGCCGGTGCAGGGAGTGGACGGGTCGGTGCGCAGCCATCGAGCACGACCACATCGTAGTTGGGGAGCTCGGAGCCCGTGTTTTCGTACTCGGCGGGGCCAAGCCGGTCCACGCTGACGCTGCTGTCGGCAAGCAGCGCTCCTTCGAGGTAGAGATTGCTCTCGCTCACCAGCAGTACTCGACGTTCTGGTCGTTCTGGAATGGTGGCGAACGCTCTATCGTCGAGGGGAAATGGGTCTGCGCCAGCACCGAGCTCGACGCGAGCCTCGAGCGCCCAGCCGCTGCTGCCGCCAAGGTTGGAGTAGATCTCCCGGCGAGATTCGCCGGCCGCCAGAACGAAGGATTTGGTGTCGACTAGTTCGACGGCAACGAGGCTCAGCTTGGTTTCCTCCGGCGAGTCGCCAAAGTTCGCCACTTCGACCAGGGCCTCGTAGCTTAGCCGGTTCTTTTGGTAGCGGCGCACACTGAACGCGGTCAGTCCGACGTTTCGCCCGGTCTTTCCCACTGGGATGAAACGCACTTCGAGGCCGGCCAGGTCGACTTCGCCAAGCTCGGAGAGCAAGTAGGCTCCGTCGCCGATGACGACGATGAGCGGCCGTTCGCGATCCCGGAGCGCATCGGCAGCGGCAGCCAGACTGCGGCGCAGATTCGCTCTGGTGTCAGAGGCTTCGATGCGGTCGATGGCTTCGACGAGACGCGGCCTGTCCGTCTCGAGCCTCGACAGGGCGGTCGCCTGGCTGTCCATCTGGAAGACGATGGCAGCATCACCTTCGCCCAGGCGTTCGATCAGCTCGCGTGCCTTTCCTTTGGCCTGTTCGAGACGCGTGGCTGCTGCCAGGTGGCCGGCACCGGCGCCAGCACCGGCGCCAGCGCTGTCACCGTCCACGTTTCCGCCGCCCCCGCCGCCAGCATGGTACCGATCTTCTCGCCGAGGTCCTGCTCTACGATCCGTACCGTGCTCCCTGGTCTGCATCGAAGCGGACGCATCGACGACGATCGCGACGTGGCGTCGAGTCGCGCCGGTCGTTCCTAGCTTGGGATCGAGGGCAGCGCAGAGCAGCAGAAACAGGATAGCCAGCTGGAGCAGGAGGGACAGGAAACGGCGCAGCCTGCGCCACAGCGTCGACGATTCCCGTTCGCCCAGTACCCTTTGCCACAGCTTGGCAAACGGCACCTCGAATCGCCGGCGGTGAAGCTTGAGCACGTAGGCCACCACCACCAGGGTCGTCAGTCCGGCCGCCAGTGCCGCGAATACCGAGGAGGCGAACGGGAAGACGGTGGTCACTTGAGGAATCCTCCAGTCCGGAAGATCCTCAGCACTAGATCCTCGAATGGGATTCCGGTGTGGGTTCGGAAGAACGGGACTGCCTTGGCGGTACAGAACTCGGCAATCGACCGGCAGTAGCGCTCGTATTCCTGCCGGTAGTCCTCGAGCATCGAGGCAGTGATCGTCACTTCGCGAAGCTCGCCGGTCTCGCAATCGACGATGGCGAGGTCTCCCTTGAGAGATGGATCGGCGTCGCTCTCGTCGTGGACCTGGATTACGAACGGATCGAAACGGTGGTAGCGCAGGGTGTTGATTGCCTTCTCGTAGCCATTGGGATCGTAGAGGTCGCTGATTACGACTGCCTTGCCTCGACGCTTGGTCTGGTGAACGAACTGGGAAAGCGACGGCTCGAGACTGGTGAGTCCTCCCGGCTCGATGCTCTCGAGAAAG
>JAZDLZ010000658.1:0-11861 GCA_043801535.1 Pseudomonadota bacterium | reverse complement strand
GGACCAAAGACCGGGAACGGCCTGCGCTCCCTCGGGTGCCTTGCCATGTCGATCCGACCGAGAGACATCCACGTCGGGTGTCGCTGACGCTCCGTTTTCGTCACCCTCGACGGGGACCAACGAGCAACGATCACACCCGGTTACCAGGGGTGCCTTGCCATGTCTTCGCGATTGTGCATGATTGCTGAGCAGATGCTGGAATGCGTCGAGTACTCGGGCGATACGCCTCTGATCGTTGGCATCGAAATGGGCTACGGCCATATGCGACCCGCGCACGCGCTGGCGTGTGCCTTGAACACCGGCGTACTGCAGGCTGATCGGCCACCGTTAGCTGATGCCGGCGAATGCCGTCTTTGGTCTATTGCCAGAGGCGTGTACGAGGCAGCCTCACGCGTTTCCCAGGTACCTGTGGTCGGAGCTCCGCTCCGTGGCGCGCTGAATTGGCTCACCAGAATCCCACCTCTTCATCCGCAGCGAGACCTTTCCAGGCCAACGTCTAGTGTGCGGATGCTCGATTGGCTCGGCTCGCTCGGGCTTGGTCGTGGCATGGTCAGTCAGCTACAGCAGAGTGGAGGGGCGCTTCTGACTACGTTCTTCGCTCCTGCCATTCTGGCGGAGCGTGCTGGCTGTGAACGAGTGTTCTGCGTGGTAACAGATTCGGACATCGCCAGGATCTGGGCGCCAATGGATGCCCATGCCAGCCGTATCAACTATCTGGCTCCGAGCACCCGAGTATCGCAACGGCTGCAGGCCTACGGAGTCCCACCCGATCGGATCAGCGTAACCGGGTTCCCCTTGCCGAACGAGCTCCTGGGTGGACCAGACTTGAGCACGCTGCAGCGCAACCTGGCGGCAAGACTGATACGCTTGGATCCGCGCAACGCCTTCCGCTCGGTGTGTGGCAAGGATGTCGAGCGTACGCTCGGAGCGGTGCTCCGGACTGGCGCTGCCGGCGAGCCGGTGACCGTCACCTTTGCCATCGGTGGCGCAGGAGCCCAAGCGAACGTGGCCCTGCAACTGCTGAAGGGCTTCAGAGCGTCAATCGAGTCGGGGACGATCCGGCTAGCTCTGGTTGCCGGTGTCAGGCGCGATCTCGCTCGCCGACTCGAGGCGGGAGTGCGCTCCGTCGGTCTCGAAAGCGAGCTCGGCGCTCACGTGCAGATCCTCCAGGAAGACAATCTGGAGGCGTATTTCAGCAGCTTCAATGCGCTCCTCGCACGGACAGACGTTCTCTGGACCAAGCCGAGCGAGCTGACCTTCTTCGGCGCTCTCGGCATTCCAATCGTGTTCTCCGCGCCAGTAGGTGTTCACGAACGCTACAACCAGCGCTGGGCGATCGAAAATGCTGCCGGGCTCAGGCAGCGAAACCCGGAGAACGCCGCCGAATGGATCGCCGAATGGCTTGGCGATGGTACGCTCGCTGCCACTGCCTGGGCTGGCTACTTGCGTTTGCCTAAACGAGGCCTGTATTCGATCATCGAGACCATCGACCCTGGAGTATCCTAGAGCACCGATCGGTGCTCTAGCCCGTGATCCCACCCCCACCCACCGCTCCCAACGCAAGCTCGACCGCCTCGACTGGAGTGCTCGCGTACCGCAACGTGCCAGGACAGGGATGGGCCTGGCAGGCTTCTCCCTTCGGCGGCGGTTCGAGCTGCCAAGAGTCGAGGAGCACGGTAGTCTTGCCCGCTTTGACTGAGAGGGCGATCTCGGAGAGAGCTCCGTAGCCTTTCCCAATGGCGATGACAGCGTCGCTTGCGCAGACATTGATCCAGTTTCTCGCCTGTCCGACACCGGTGAAGAGAGCCACGTCGACGAAAGCGTTCGGCGGCGACTGGTACAGGTTGGCGCCCGGCAGGATACCGAGGGTGAGGCCACCTGCCCGACGTGCACCCTCACACGCTGCCTCCATCACCCCGCTGCCACCTCCGCAGAGCAGCACCGCTCCTCGACGTGCGATTTCTTCGCCAACCTGGCGAGCCAGAGCTGCTATTGCCTGGCTGCACGACGATGGTCCCATAATCCCGATCACCAATCGATGGGTTCTCTGCCGGTCGGCCACGACACTAGCCCTTCATCCAGTCGGGGATCTCGTCCTCCCTTGGCGTTTTCTCGGGCTTGCCTTGATGGGCAGGCTTTGTCGAAGGAGGAGGAGATGGTGGTGGAGGTGGTGACGACGACGGCGACGACGGAGCACCGGTCGTGGTACCGGCAGAAGAAGACGGACGATTGGCGGTCGTGGTCGTGACGCTCGTCACCTTGGGAGTCGTGGTAGCGGCGGCGGACGGTGTCTTGGAAGCCGTAACAGCAGCGCTCGGCGGGGTCTTGGGAGTGGCGGTGGTGGTAGCAGTGACCGGTCTTGGCGACCCCGATTGCGGTGCGTTGACTGCCGGACGTGTGGCTGCAGGCTGTCCGGTCGGCCTGGCAGAAGCGCCAATGGTGGAGGAAGCCGATGGTGCCGGCGGCATCGCCGGTGGTTGCCCACCTGCAGCGGGTCTGGCAGTAGCTGCCGCAGGTTTTGCGGCGCCGCCTCCCGGGGCTTGCCCCGCTTCCGGCGGGCGTACGGCCACAGTTGGGACGGGTGCTGGCTTGAGATCGAGGTGAACGTCGACTACACCAAGCGAGCCAACGGTATGGCACTCCGCGTCGGGACCGGCAGTCTTCTCGGCGAGCTCGTAGCCAGCGAGCTCGACTAGCACGCGTTGTTGTCCTGCCAGTTGGTCGACGGGAATCTCGACGTCTGTCGGAGTAGTGCCTCGCCGCCTTCCGTCAACGAGCACGGTGCCTCCGCTCGGGTCCGACGAAACGCGGAGCACTCGGGGGAGCGGTGCGAGCCGCGCCTCCACTTTCTTTGTCTGGTCGGGCGTGAGGAGGAGTCGCTCGTCTCGGTGGCAAGCGAGCCTCAGCACGAGCGAGTAGCTTTTCGCGAGATCCAGGCTGTCGAGCACCAGAGGAGTAGTCCCCGGCTGGGCTACTCCATCGATTTCGACGATCGCGCCAGGCGGCGAAGTGGCGACCGGCACGGCGGTGAGCGTCGGTCGAGGCGGGACTAGACTGGTACTCGGTGCTGCGTCCACCTGTGCTACCACCTGTGCTACCGGCTGTGCTACCGGCTGTGCTACCGTGCCGTTCCCCGAGCCAGGAGACACCGGCGATCGCTGGCCCGTTCCCGAGCCATTGTCGTCTGCAGAATTGCGCGAAAAGTTGCGGGATACGTAGATCGCGGTCAGTCCAAGCAGGACGACCGTACCGATCTGGAGCGCTGGATTGCGGCGTCGCGTCGAGGAGCGCGCAGCAGCGCCAGCGCCCGACGTCGATTGGCTCGGTGGCGTCGTCGTTGCCATACCTGCCGTCGCCGATACCGCAAAAGGATGACCTGCTTCCGCTGCGACCACGGGAGTGGCAGTGGTGCTGGCGGGCAAGCGCCGAGTCGGCTCGAGCCTGGCTTCTTGTCTCGAGGCGGCACCCTTTCCGTCTTCGTCACGCAAGGCCGCGAGGGAGCCGGTGAAGGACAGTGGCGAGGATCCCGTCGCCAACTTGATGCCCAGCTCGGTCATGGCGAGGGCCTCGAGAGTATCTTTGAACTCGGCGGCGCTCTGATACCGTTCGTTTCTGTCCTTGGCGAGAGCTCGAAGAATCGCTGCTTCGAAGCTGGGAGATACCGCGCGATTGAGCGCGCTCGGTCGCGGAGGAACGTGTTTGAGATGGGCGGTCATCATCTCGTAGCCGCTCTCGTAGTCGAACGGGAGCTGACCGGTCGCCATCTCGAAGAGCATCACCCCGAGCGAATACACGTCCGACCGTTGATCGATGTCCTTTTCGCACCTGCACTGCTCCGGCGACATATAGTGCAAGGTGCCCATCGTTGCCCCGGTGGCAGTACGGCGTCGCGAGCCCAACGCTTTGGCAATGCCAAAGTCGGAAACCTTGACCGTCTCCTTGTTGCCTACGGTGGCGATCAGGATGTTGGAAGGCTTGATGTCACGGTGAATGATCCCCCGCTCGTGGGCGTAGCTGAGCGCCTCGAGGATCGGAATGAAGACCTCCAGGCATCGCTGGAAAGACATCGGACCGCCCGCTTCCAATAGCAGCCGCTCGAGCGTCCTGCCTTCGACCAGATCCATCACGAACGCGTAGGTCCCGGCCTCGCAGATGAAATCGGAAACACCGACGACATTCGGATGGCGCAGATTCGCCTGGAGCCGTGCCTCTTGCTCGAACCGCGCCATCAACTCGGGGTCGCAGGCCAGGTTGGGTGCCAGCACCTTGATTGCCACTGGTTTACCCAATCGTTCGTGCTCGCCTCGGAAAATGCTTCCCGTGCTGCCCGTACCGATTACTTCCCCCAGAACAAACGAGCCGAGTCGGGTGCCTGGAGCAGGCAGAAACGCTATTGGCGCAGATTTCGCCTCGGGAAGAGAAGTGGGGACAGAGGAAGCGAGGGGGATCGGCAGAGGGGTCTGCATATTGCCGTCAAGCCGCTCGCCGCAGTGCTTGCACTTGATGGCGACCGCCTTGATCTCCTCCCCGCAATAGGGGCAGGTCTTCATTTCTGCCGGCTGATTCATGGCCCCAAGCAAATCTCTGCCAGTGCCGAGGTGGCATGATACAGCAGAGTAGACTGCCTAACGAGTCTTTCGCGATAGGGATGCTGGTCTGTAACCATCAACCGCACGCACATGAGAGGTTCCAAGCTGGTGTCATGAAAGGCTATGCCAGCGTCTACGGGCTGTTCCATGGTATCTGGATATGCTAGCGTACCATGCCAACAGCCTTCTGGGGGCTAGTCGTTAGGGGTTCGCCAAATGAGCCTGCCAGAAGCTGCCAGAAGCTGCCAGAGGGGACTGATATCCGGATTCAACAGGCTGGAAGATGGGAGAGATCCGCGTAGCTAGCCGTCGAGTATCCAGGCCACGTCGAATCGCGCGCCGCCTGGGCATATCTCTATGCTTGCTGATCCTGGTTACTCTCGTCACCACTTTCGGTTTCTGGAGGGCAACGTCATATCACGTGCCGGGCGGGACTCTTTCCTCGGAGTCCCCGGAGTCCCCGGAGTCATTGGAGTCCTTTTCTGGCAGAGACAGCCTGCTTGCCTTTGATGCCAGTACCATGCACCAACAGGGGAATATCTGGGTACTGAAGCTCTCTGGCGAGCCTCACAACATTGGTTTTGCACATGCGCGTCTTCTGGGAAGGATGGCCACGGAGGACGAATCCCTGCTGGAGGAATCAATTGTTGGTGAGCACCGCCCGTCTTCCCTTGGATGGCTCGCCCGCCTTGAAAGAAGGGCGCGCTTGCGCTGGCGCTTCCGGCTCCTTGCTGCCGGAATGCCTGCTCCCAGGCTGGTAGAGCTGGCGGGCTATGCCAGGGGTCTCGCCCGAGCATGTCGAGCCAAGCACGGTCCGGCGTCGATCCCCGACCTGTACGAACGATTGGTGTGGCGTCAGGCGGCCCTCGATGTTGGCAGCGTGGGTGGATCCCAAGCCCCATTCGGAGGTTTGGCCAGCGGGCTTGCCTTCGTTCTCGGTGGCGGTGCAGGCGGCAGTCGCGGCAGCGGCAGCGGCAGCGGCGGAAGCAGCAGCAGCGGAAGCAGTAGTGGCAGTGGCGGTTCGGCAGCTGGCCTGGCAAACGAGCATCCCATCATGGGCCGTTCGTTTTCTCTACCTGGAACCGACGGAGCCGAGGAAATCGTAGCCGTAATTGTCGCGCTAAAGGGCCGAATACCCTTCCTGTCGATTGGTTGGCCAGGCTTTGTCGGGGTAGTAACGGGGGTCAACGCCGAGGGAATAGCAGTCGCGGTCAACCCCTCGATTGCCGACGACATCCGGCCAACGGCTTCCGCCCGCCCGGTTGCCCTGGTGGGACGCGAGATATTGGAGAGCGCCACCACTCTCGACGAAGCCATTGCAATCGCCAGGAGCGCTCCGATGCTTGGAGCTGCCAGCCTCTTGATCGTTTCCGGCACAGAGAGGCAGTGGGTGGTTGTCGAGCGCTCTCCGGGAAAGGCTTTCGTGAGCCGGCCAGGCGAGCTGCGCGTTGCTGGTGACTATCTCCAATCGGCGACCTTCGCCAAGGATGCGGAGAACAATCGAGCCAAGCTGCTCAGACCGGGCGCTGGCAGAATCAGCAGACTGGCGCGACTCGTTGGAGCCGCCTCGATGTCTTCGTCGCCGGCAGCCGCCGCCCGCCCCCCTTCCTCGTCCTCTGCCCAGCTCGAGGCTGCGGTGGCCATCCTTCGCGACAGCACAAGCCAGGAAGGTACGCCGCTGCCGCTGGGAAACTCCAATGCAGTGAACGATTTGACTGCTGCCCATGCCGTGGTCATCGATCCAGCCACCAGACGAGCCTGGATCTCCGAAGGTCCCGGAGCTTCTGGTCGTTCCTGGCAAATGGTCGGCCTTTGCGCGGTGCTGGCACAGGGCCAAGACGATGCCCAGTGCACGATACAGAGTGGCGAAACCTCGGGAGAGCTCACCGCCGACAACCGTGGCATTGACCTCGATGCGGCCCGTCGATTGATCCTTGCCCGCCGCTACATGAGGCAGGGAGAACGTGCCCGCAGGCTGGGGGAACCCGCCGTTGCTGCAGAGGCTGCGGCCAGAGCAGTGGCGCTGGCACCGCAGCTCGCCGAAGCTCACCGTCTAGTGGGCGACGTCGCCAGGGATCGTGGCGATAGAGAGCGTGCGAAAGCATCCTATCGTCGCTATCTCGAGCTGTATCCGGCCAGTCAAATGGCAGCCGACGAAGCCAGGTTCTTTGTCGAGAGCTTCTAGAGCTCAGCAACGCTTGATTAGCTGACGACCACGACCACGACTTCGGCAAAGTCGGAGATGACGATGTCGGCGCCGGCGGCAAGGAGGAGATGCGGGTTGCCGGTGCGATCGACACCGACCACCATGCCGAAACCGCCGGCCTTTCCAGCCTGGACTCCGACGAGGGCGTCCTCGAATACTACTGCCCGAGCAGGTGGAGTTGCCAGGCGTCTTGCCGCCTCGAGGAAAGTGTCGGGGGCCGGCTTGCCTGGCAAGCCAAGCACAGCTTGGTCGTGCCCATCGACGGTGACCTCGAAGATTCCGGCGATTCCGGCCGCTTCCAGCACCTCTTGGCAGTTCTTGCTCGCGGTCACCACGGCAGTACGGATCCCGACAGCGCGCAGCTGGCGAATCGTTTCCACTGCGCCAGGATAGACTGCGACCCCGTGGGTCCTGATCCGCTGGCGGAATAGCTCGTCCTTGCGATTGCCGAGGCCGCACACAGTCACTTGGTCCGGATCGTCGCTCGGACTGCCGCGAGGCAATTCGATTCCCCGGCTGCCCAGGAAGCTCACGACTCCGTCGTAGCGAGGCCTACCGTCGACATAGTTGCGGTAATCGAAATCGTCGAACGGTCGGGGCAGCGGAGAGCCTGACCCATGCTCCCTGGAGAGTAGGGCATCGAACATCTCCTTCCACGCTGCCGCGTGAGCTCTGGCAGTGTCGGTGACCACGCCGTCGAGGTCGAAGATGACTGCGGCAAACCTCTCTGGCGTGAGAACCACGGTGGTCTCGCGGGAAGATCGCAACTTCATCAGGCTCGAGTACTTGCACTGCCCGTTCCGGTGTGGATGATCCTCGGGCAATGAGCATCGACAACGGCCTACTACTTCTCGTCAAATCGGACCACTACGGCGTCGACGAGGCAGATCTCGGAGCCAAGCTGGTCGAGTCGTTCCTGCGCATGCTACTGTCGTCGGGGGTGCTGCCGGCCAAGGTGATCTGCCAGGGGAGCGGAGTCCTGCTCCTGACCGATGGCTCGCCGGTACTCTCTCTGTTCGAGGAGCTAGCCAAGGCAGGCAGCGCTATCCAGGCCTGCGCAACCTGTCTCGACTACTACGGCCGGCGCAATCTTCTGCGCGCTGGCGAGGTCGGCAACATGCAGGACGCCGTACGAGCGCTTCTGTCGTGCACCAAGGTGCTGCAGATATAGTCGCCTTGGCGGGGCGGGGCCTTCTTCCTATTTCGTTCCCAGAGCCTTCTCGATCTTCGCCCAGGAGTCGCGCAGCGACACGGTGCGATTGAAGACCAAGTTGTCGGGCCGCGAATCGACGTTGTCGGCGCAGAAATACCCGAGTCGCTCGAACTGGAACAGACTCCCAGGTGTGGCGCTTGCCAGACTGGGCTCGACCAGGCAACCGGTCAGGGTCTCGAGCGAGGCAGGGTTCAGGTGGGCCTTGAAATCGCCACCGTCCTCGAGAGGGTTCTCCTTGGTGAAGAGGCGATCGTAGAGGCGTGCTTCGGCGGGGACAGCGTGACTTGCCGACACCCAGTGCGAGGTGCCCTTCACCTTCCGCCCGTCGGGGGAATTCCCGCCCTGCGAACGCGGATCCCAGGTGCAGTGGAGCTCGACCACTTCGCCGGTCTGACGGTCTTTGACGACGTCGACGCAGGTGATGAGACAGGCGTAGCGCAATCGGATCTCGCGACCTGGCGCCAGGCGGAACCACTTCGGCGGCGGAGCTTCGCGGAAATCGTCGCGCTCGATGTAGAGGACTTTCGAGAATGGCACTTTGCGCGAGCCTCGGCTCGCGTCCTCCGGGAAGTAGGGGGCATCGAACGCCAAGGTCTCTCCCTCGGGGAAGTTGTCGATCACCACCCGCAACGGGCGGAGAACGGCCATGACACGCGGTGCTCGCCGCTCGAGATCGTTGCGAACCGCGTGCTCGAGGAGACCAATGTCGACCACCGAATCGTGCTTCGCAACTCCGATCCGTTCGCAGAACGCCCGGATTGCCTCGGGAGGGTAGCCGCGCCGCCGCAGCCCGGCGAGCGTGGGCACTCGTGGATCGTCCCAGCCGCTGACGTGACGCCCCTCCACCAGCTCGAGCAGCTTGCGCTTGCTCATGACCGTGTAGCTGAGGTTGAGCCGCGCGAATTCGATCTGCTGCGGATGGCAAGGGACGGGCAATTGATCGAGGATCCAGTCGTAGAGCGGGCGGTGATCCTCGAACTCGAGAGTGCAGATGGAATGGGTAATGCCCTCGATCGCGTCGGATATGCAGTGGGCGAAATCGTACATCGGGTAGATGCACCACTTGCTACCGGTCCGATGGTGAGGCGCCTTCTTGATCCGGTAGATCGGCGGATCGCGCATGTTCAGGTTGGGGGACGCCATGTCGATCCTCGCGCGCAGGACATGGGTGCCTTCGGCGAATTCTCCGGCCCGCATACGTTCGAAGAGCTGCAAGTTCTCCTCGACGCTACGGTTGCGGTAGGGGCTTTCCTGGCCAGGCCGGTAGTAGTTGCCTCGTTGTTGGCTGACTTCCTCGGGACTGAGGCTACAGACGTATGCCTTGCCAGCCTTGATCAGCTCCACTGCGTAGCGGCAAAGCTCGTCGAAATAGTCGGAGGCATAGAGGGTCTTTCCGCTCCAGGCGAAGCCGAGCCAACGGACATCTGATTCGATCGACGAGACGTACTCGACGTCCTCGGTCGCTGGATTGGTGTCGTCGAAGCGGAGATTGCTGCTACCGCCGTACTTGGCGGCCAAGCCGAAGTTGAGACAGATCGACTTGGCATGACCGATGTGAAGGTAGCCGTTCGGCTCGGGGGGAAACCGAGTCTTCACTCGGCCGCCGTTCTTGCCGGCGCGAACGTCCTCGTTTATTCGATCGTCGACGAAATTCTCCACGTCGTTGCCGCGATTCCCTTCCGTTGTGCTCATGCTGCTTCCTGCCTCCTACTTCCAACTTCCAACTTCCAACTTCGTGCTCGTGCTCGTGCTCGTGCTCGAAAACGCTGCGCCACTGTCCGGATCGGCGATTCCGAGAGGGGATTCCTACTTCAGGGCCTCCTTGGTGCCGGAATAGAAGTCACCGCCAAACCTGACATCCTTGGCGACCTCTGGAGGCAGCGCCGGCTTGCTATCGACCACGAAAGACGCAACTTCCTGGCCGACTCCAATGCCTAGCATGAATCCCTGTCCGCACATTCCGAGAGCCAGAGTCAGTCCCTTGATCTGGCTGGCGTTGTCGATGATCGGGATCCCGTCGGGAGTCATTGGATAGCAGCCGCGCCAGATCCGTCGCACCAGGACGTGCTTGAGCCTTGGCACGAGACTGATCATCCGGGCAGCCAGGATCGGCAGGAACTCCGACAGGCTCTCTCGGTTCTGTCCGACGAAGAGCTCCTTGGGGGTGTAGCAGAAAATGATCTGTCCTTCGTGGTTCTGGCCAAAGTAGAAATTGGCGGTCTTGCCTTCGGGACCTGGCCGCATGTCGACGACGAGCGGTCTGATGAAGTGCTCGACCGGCGCGGTGATTCCGGCCTCGTGACTGTCGGGTGTCACCGGAATGTCGAGCCCGAGCAGCTTGCCGTGCTCGGCAGCGTCGGCGCCAGTGGCGAGCACCACGTGGGGGGCAAAATAGGTGTCCTTGTCGGTCTTTACCCCTTTGATCGCCTGGCCTTCGAGCAGGTAGCCGACAACTCGTTCGTTGACGCGCAACTCGGCGCCATGACGCGCCGCGTGGCGCATGAGCACCACTGGAATCAGCAGCGGCGAGGATTGACCGTCGTCTGGGGAGTACGTCCCTCCACGCAATCCCTCGGGATTGATGCCAGGGACGAGCTCGGCCACGGTTGCGGCATCGACCCAGTCGTTCTTGAGACCGTGCTTGTGCTGCATTGGCAACAGCGAGCGCAGTTTCTTCTCCAGTCCTTCGTCGTAGACCGGGAAACAGTAGCCACCTGGCTTCCAGCCGATCTCGTCGCCGTGCTGCTGCTTCCAGGTACTGACGACGTCGAGGCTGCGGGTGCAGAGGAGGATCTTCGCCGCGTCGGAGTGGGTGGCGCGGATTCCACCGATGGCAGCCTTGTTGTCGCCCTGACCAACTGCTGGTCGCCGCTCGAGCACCAGCACCTTCAAGCCCTGTTTGGCAAGATAGTAGGCGGATGGAATACCCACCGAGCCTCCACCCACTACTATTACGTCGTAGGTACGCGCGCTAGGCATCGGTCTTTCCCTCGTCTCGCACGAAAGCAGCCAGAGGAGCCTCGGCAACCAGCGGTCGGATGGTTCCCGGCGATACGTCTGCCAGGTCGACTCCCTCCTCGCGAAAGATCCGGCGGATCAACTCGCCGCAGGTCTTGCCGCCGCAAGCTCCCATGGTGGCTCGCACCATGGCTTTGAGCTGGTTCATGTCGCGCACCCCCTGGCGAATCTCGGCCACGATTGCGCTCTTGCGCACCCGCTCGCACCGGCAAACGATCGGATCAGCCGTCGTGGCAGGGACGCTGCTATCGACGAGACTCTCGTCGCAGTCCGAGCGCACGGCAAAGCCGGCGACTCTGAGCTTGTCGGTGGCCGGCACTTCGACGAGGACCAGGTGGCGTCGATCCTGTTCGGTGCGACTGCGTACCGCCACTACCTTTCCTTTGCCAATCCGTTTGCCTGCCATGTCCACAGTGGCGACTTCACCGCCAAGAGGGAGTTTTTCGAGACCAAGCTCGAACGGCAGCATGAGAAGAGACTGCTTGCCACTGGGATCGTAGTCATTGAAGACCAGATTGATGGCCAGGCCGGGACACACCGAGACGCACTCGCCGCAACCCAGGCACGAACCGGCGAATCGCGGAAGATTCATGATCGAGCCGCCGAGAGTGATGTGACCTTCCGGGCAGGCAGCCTCGCAGGGGTTGCAGGGGATCTCCTGAACGCAGCGGATGATCGGAAAAACCGGCTGCGATCGGTCTTCGATGGCGAGGGGCGCGGTCGCTCCCGGGCGGCTGCGCAAGAGCTTGGCCATCCTTGGCCAATCTTCGGGGATCGTCACCGGGACGCCGAGATCGCTGGCGATCTGGCGACCGACAATGCGGCCGCTGAAAAT
>JAZDLZ010000637.1:0-2424 GCA_043801535.1 Pseudomonadota bacterium | reverse complement strand
ACATCACCGGCGTCATTCTTGGCTTCAAAGAAAAGCTGGCAGAGCAGAAGGTCGTTTGCCAGCAGGAAGGATTGATATGGGTCGGTGACTCGGATCTGACCAAGTACTTTCACAAGCGGCATCCCAGAATCCGCATGATGTATGGACGGATCATCGAAATGTCCAATGCCCACATGGCCGGAGTCGACGCCGGCCGCCAGATCGTTCTCCATCGACCAGTGGCGAGCAGCAACGAGTCGGCAGGCCGACTCCTCGAATCCTAGGACAACCGATGTGGGCCGACGAGCCTGCCACTGGACAACTGGTATCCTATGTCGACGGCAAGGCGGTGGCGATCCGGTTGCGTCGGTGCCGTCTCGAAGTCGTCGGAGGGCCCGACCGAGGGCTGATTCGTGACTTCGAGCATCCGCTAATCAGGATCGGCACCCGCCGCATTGCCGACTTCGTGCTCACCGACAACAAAGTATCCGGTCTGCACCTCGAGATCAGTCTCGACGAACGCGGATTCCGCCTGCGCGATCTCGACTCCAAAAACGGAACCTGGATTGCGGGGCACCGGACCAAGGACATCTACGTCAACCCCGGCACGAACATCTTTGTGGGCGACTCGCGGATTCGCT
The DNA here is from genome assembly GCA_043801535.1 of Pseudomonadota bacterium. GTDB lineage: Bacteria > Myxococcota_A > Polyangia > Haliangiales > SHYZ01 > JAZDLZ01. The sequence goes on along the minus strand of JAZDLZ010000637.1, from coordinate 1,804 downwards.
TCCAGCCCCTCGACGACTCTGTCGAAGTACCGCTTTCGCTTGCCGAACGGTTTGGCAAGCTGATTGGTCGCAGCATCCCGATGCGCGAGCTATTCGGCCGCCTCGAGCGCATTGCCGCGGTCAACACGACCGTGCTACTCACCGGCGAAACCGGAACTGGCAAAGAAATCGTCGCCGAGGCGATCCACTCCCATTCGCCGCGAGCGAGCGGACCCTTGATCGTCGTCGACTGCGGCGCGATCCCGATCAATCTCGTGGAGAGTGAGCTATTCGGCCACGAGAAAGGTGCTTTCACTGGCGCCGACAGCGCATTCGTGGGCGCGTTCGAGCGTGCCCACGGTGGCACGATCTTTCTCGATGAAGTAGCCGAGCTTCCCGTCGACCTGCAGCCCAAGCTATTGCGTGCTCTCGAGCAAAAGGAAGTGCGAAGGATCGGAGGCACGCGAACCAGGCTGGTCGACATCCGGGTGGTCGCCGCCACCAACCGCAACCTGGCAGTCGAAGTAGCACGCAGTCGCTTCCGCGAGGATCTCTACTACCGTCTAGCCGTGGTGCACCTTCACCTTCCTCCCCTGCGTGACCGTCGAGAAGACATACCACTGCTCGTCGATCACTTCCTTTCTAGAGTCCCCAATATGGAAAGGACCTCGCTACGCCCAGAAACAATCGAGCTCATGCTTCGCCACGATTGGCCGGGCAACGTGCGCGAGCTGCGCAACGTCGTGGAGCGGGCGGCCGTTCTCGCAGACGTACCCACCAGAATCAGGGCCCTGGCAAATCGCCCGGGAGTCACACCAGTCGATGGCAATCTGTCCTCGCAGGGACCGGATGGCGCCAAGCTCGACATGGCCGTCGATCTCGAGGTGCCCTTCAAGGAAGCCAAACAACAGATCATCGACGAATTCGAGGGCCGCTACGTTCGCCGGCTGCTCGACCATCACAAAGGGAACGTCTCTGCCGCCGCCCGCGCAGCGGGGCTCGACCGCATGTCGATGCACAAAATCATCAATCGCTTGAAGCGACGAGGTCAGGCTACCCCCGCCGACAATGCCGATGGGCCGACACGCTTGAATCCCAAGAAATGAAAATGCGGGGATGCGTCGGGTCTACGTTTTCTCGACGGTCTCCATATCGAACTTGCCAGGCGACTCCTCGAACATCAGGCAGCCCTCCTCCGGATCAGCGACGATGGTGTGGGCAGTACACGCGGGGATGAAGAGGTGGGATCGAGGACCGACTCGAACCTCACCCTGGGCCGTGCCGTATACCAGTCCACCCGCCAGCACCACCATCGTATGGTCATTGGAATGGGCGTGCAGGGGCAGGCGTGTTCCCGGAGCGAATCGAGCAAACGCCGCGAAGGCTCCCTCGTTGGGATCGCCGCGCAACACTGCTCTCGACACTCCGGGAAAGGCATCCTTGTAGGGTAGCTCCTCTGCCGACTGGCACAGTCCGGCCCGGATTCGGGCTGCCCTGAGCCGACGAATGGCCAATGCCGTGACGGTCGCAGCAGCAGCGGCAAAGGCCGTGCCTCCAACTACAGCCAAGTGGGAACGTCTCATAGCGCCTCCTCGAGTTGTAGTCCTGCAACGACCGCGCCGCGCCTACTGCGGTCGTGCTGTCTTTGGCGCGGTGCTGCGTGACTACTCGTCGAGCGTCAAGGCAGGGGGGTTTTGAAGTGTGTCCCGGAGAGTCGACGGCGATTGCTCGATCGACGGTGGCCAACCGATTGATTTGATCCGGGATTCCGGCCGCCTATTCAGGTGCGAGCCGTACCGGGGGGGATGTTCCAGTTCCTGGTTCC
>JAZDLZ010000639.1:0-3005 GCA_043801535.1 Pseudomonadota bacterium | reverse complement strand
GATCCTCTTGGATGTCTCGGTCCTCCGCACCTTGGGCGAGCGGATAGGGCGCGAGTGCCATGCTCTCGAGCAACAGATTCAGGCCATCGCTGGCTATCCGATCAACCTGCTCTCGCCCAAGCAGCTTGGCGATTTCCTGTTTGAGCGACTCGGCCTGCGTAGCGACAGGATGCGCCGGACCAAGCTCGGCTATTCCACCGACCACGAGCAGCTCGAGGAGCTCGTCGACGCTCATCCTGTCGTGCGGCTAGTCCTCGAGCATCGGGAGCTGGTCAAGCTCAAGACTACCTACATTGACGCGCTGCCGCCGCTGTTGAATCCGCACACCGGCCGTCTCCACACCAGCTACTCTCAAGTAGCTACAGTCACCGGACGCCTGGCGTCGATGAACCCGAACATTCAGAACATCCCCGTGCGAACTGCGCTCGGTCGCGAAATCCGCCGAGCGTTCGTTGCCGAGCCAGGACACGTGTTGGTGAGCGCCGACTATTCCCAGATCGAGTTGCGCGTGCTGGCGCACTTCTCCGAGGATCCCGTGCTTCTCGACGCCTTCGCGCGCGATCTCGACGTGCACGCGCAGACGGCTGCCGAGGTCTTCGGTGTTGCGCTCGAGGACGTGAGCGCGGAGCAGCGCCGGATCGCCAAGGCTGTCAACTACGGGCTGGGATATGGCCAGACTGACTTCGGCCTGGCAAGAACACTCGACATCCGTCGAGACGAGGCTCGCCGGTACATCGACCGCTACTTCACCCGTTTCGCCAGAGTCAACGAGTTCATGGAAGGCGTGATCGCCAGGGCTCGCCAAGACAGTCAGCTCACGACAATTCTCGGCAGACGACTGCCGACTCCAGGGATCGCCGGCGCGCGCCAGCCAGTCAGGGCTGCTGCCGAGCGCGCTGCCAGGAATGCTCCCATCCAGGGGAGTGCTGCCGACATCCTCAAGCTGGCGATGATCCGCATGCAAAAGCTCCTGGACAACGGGGATTGGCGAGCACGAATGCTCCTTTCCGTCCACGACGAGCTAGTATTCGAAGTAGCCGAGGTCGAAGCTCGGTCCTTTGCGGAGCGCGTCCGCGAAGAAATGGAGCGCGCCTACGATCTCAGAGCTCCCTTGAAGGTCGACGTGGGCATCGCTCCGACCTGGGCCGAGGCGCACTGAATCGCCGTCGCAAAACAACTTGCACATTAGTAGCTCAGGTATAGTCCCTGGCAATGAAACCTGGGTTGCCTGGCTTTTCGCGATCCTTTTGGCTCCGTATTCCTAGGCGAGAGCTCCTCATCTATGGGTTGCTCGCTTGCCTGTTCGTTATCACCACCGGGTTCGGCATCTACAGTTTCGGTCCGTGGCGCGTTTACGTGGTGGCAGCGGCGGTCCTCGTTTCGGTGGGCTTCACGCTATCCGAGTTTCTAGCACCATCCGAGCCCAGGCTCGAGACGACCGTTCGCGCCTCCGCCTCCGACCCCGCCACTGAGCCGAAGCCAGAGACTGTTCGACCTGCATCGCGGCTATCGCAAGTGAAAGCGGAAGTGGTGCTGCTTGCCTTTGCCATTGCGGCGCTCTGGGGGAACTGGGGATGGGCTGGCGAGCCCCGGCTGCTTCCGCTTCTCCACGCTGTGCTCGTCGCCACTGGGCTCGGCTGTGCTGTCCAAGTGATTGGACTGGCCCGGGAATGGTACCCTCGGCGGCAGTCGGGCAGCTCATCCGAGCTCCAGCACCTGGAGTCGCCGCTACCGGGATCAGCTCGTCGACGCGAGCACAGCATGTGGCCGCTCTACTTGGCAGCGGCCACGCTGTTCTACACCGCACTGATCGTCACTGTTGCTTCGCCATACATCGATGTCTGGTACCAGATGAACGAGGCCGGCAAGGCGCTCCTTGCCGGCAAGAATCCCTATTCGTCGCCCATCCCTGATTTCTACAAAGGGCAAGCGTGGTACGGGTTCGATTCGCCGGGATTCCCGTATCCTCCTCTCGTTCTGTTGAACGCGACTCTGGCGAGGCTACTCGGCCTGGACGTCCGGTTTTTGCTCCTCGCCTGCGTCCTGCTCGGTGCGATGCTGGCTCGAGCTACTGCTCTTCGATCTGGTTGGTCTTGCCACGCTGCCGACCTCGTCGGCATGCTCTATCTCTTCGTTCCTCGCCAGAGTTTCGTCGTCAAGTACTCCCATAGTGAGCCAATCAGTGGGCTCCTGCTCGTGGCGGCGCTCTTCCTTTTGGTTTCCAAGCGCGAACGGCTTGGCCTGCTTTTCCTGGGATTGTTTCTTGGTTCGAAGCAGTATCTGATTGTTGTCGCTCCGCTAGTCTTGCTGTTTTGTCGCTCCCCGCGTCGCCTTGCCTGGTGTCTCGCTGGCGCGACCGCGCCGTGGCTGCCGTTTGTCGTCCTCAATCCCCAGGCTCTGTGGGCAGCAGCATTCGAGGTGCACATGCAGCGTCCGGCGCGCAAGGACGCTCTGACGCTCAGTGCTTGGCTGATTGCCAGGGGCCTGTCTCCACTGGCTCGATGGATTCCGCTGGCAGCCGGGGGGCTGGCAGCGATTGTTCAAGGTCTGCGCGTCGGCAGCTCGGTGCCGCGTCTGGCTCTTGGCATCGCCTCTTCCCTGATGATTACCCTCTTTCTCAGTCCCCAAGCTTTCGGGAACTACTATTTGTTGGTCACCTGGGCTGTTCTGGGGGCGGCGGCTACGAGTGCTCCTTGCCTGCCCTGCGTCGGGCAAGCCAGTACGCAAACATCGAGCCGATAGCCTGCTCCAGGAAGAGCTTGCGCGAGGACTCGCCGCCCGCAGTTGGCCGGCTGCTGGAGCGGCACAATGAGCTCGTTGCCAAGCCCTTGGTGGTTCCGCTCCTCGTGATAGTGGGCAACGTACCGATACCAGCCGAGGATGGTGTCTGGCGTGGCAATACTGGCGATCTTCTCGAGGAGTTTCCTGCCCAGCATCTTGCCCTTGACGGCAAGACGGCGTCTTTGGTCGTCGGTGAGGCGGATGCGCTCCTTGCCGAGTTGCTT
>JAZDLZ010000626.1:0-2179 GCA_043801535.1 Pseudomonadota bacterium | reverse complement strand
CAGCAACTGGTCGTCGCCGATCGCGGCGCGCATCAACGGCGTCTGGGTCGCGTTCGTGGCCAGCTACGATGGCACCCTGCGCGGTTTCCTGCTCGACGACGCCGACAGCCAGCCCGGCCCGCGCCGCGGCAACCGCGGCTTCTGGCTGTCGTTCCCGATCGTCCTCTTCCCGTTCGCCGGCCTGGCGCTCTGGCTCACCCGCCGCGACCGCGCCCGGCGACGCGAGCCGTCGCAGCGCTGACCCGGGTCACGGCTCGGTCGGAGTGGACGGCGGGGCCACCACCTCGATCCTCACGTCGTCGACCCAGCCCTGGCCAGTGCCGGTCGCGACCACGGACAAGGTCACGCTGGTGGCATCCCAGGCGACATCGGCGATCACCTCTTGCCCGTAGTGTCCGCAAACTCGAACTGCGCGATCACGCTGCCTCCCGCGAGTAGAACTTCAACAACCCGCCAAGCCGCTCACGACACTGGATCCGTCCGTCGAGGTTCAGGTTGTCGTTGGCGATCTCCGGCCAGATCAGCTGACCGCCCAAACCCTGATGATGGCGCTCCGCGTGGTAGTGCTTCATCGTCTCGGAGAGCACGTACCGAAGGTGCCGTTCACCGAAGAAGATGTGCTGGCCGAGCGTCTCGCGGGCTGTTCTCACGAAGCGTTCGGCATGGGGGTTGAGGTTTGGCGACTTCGCTGGCAGCCTCTTGCATTTCACTCCGCTGGCACCGAGAAGGTCATGAAACGCCCTGGTGAAGAGCGGATCCCGGTCGTGGACCAGGTACTTCATGCCGAGCAGGAAGCCGTCGTGGGCATCGGTGAGATTCCGTGCCATCTGGAGCATCCAGGTTCCGTTGATGTCCGGGGAGATGCCGGCGATCTCGACCTCGCGCGTGGCGATGCGCATCACGAAGAAGACCTGGAATCGCACGTACCCGCGCATGGTCAGGACCTCGACATTGAAGAAGTCGCAGCTTGAGATCGCGTCCCAGTGAATCCTCATGAACGCAGACCAGCTCATGCCCTTGCCCCGCTCCGGCGCTGGCTCGATACCGGCCGCCTCGAGGATATCGCCGACGGTCGTCTTTGCGACCTTGTGGCCGAGCGATGTGGCGACGTTGCTGATTCGACGATATCCCCAGCGCCTGTTCTCGATCGCGAGCCGAATCACCAGCTTGCGGGTCTCGTCGCTGACCGGTTGCCGGCCCGCCGGCTTGTCCTCCCGTTGCTTGGAGCTGTCGTACTTCTTCGCGATGAGTCGTCTATGCCAGGCGTAGATTGTTCCGGGCGTTACGATTCCGCAGTACTTGACCAGCCTCCGCCAACCGAGCCTGCGGCCGAACTCGGCAAGTCGGCGCCGTTGCCGCTCGGTGAATCGCATCCGCTTGCCATCCAACGCGACGTCGAGCTGTTCACGGAGCACCTTGACCTCGGACTGGAGATAGCCGATCACCTCCTCCTGGTCTTTCGTCACCAGGCCAACCAAGATCATCAGGTACGTTTGGAATGGGAGTCGGAGCATTCGCCGATGCTAAATCGAGTCCCGACAGCTCGATGGTGTCGAGAGCATCTACCTGACCACGATGGACAGCCATGGCCACTGGGATTCGGGTGGGCCACAGCGGCAGGTCGGAGAGACGGGGAGCGATCTGCTGGAGAGCTACTTCACCCCAGGAATCGCCCTGGCGCCAGACAACAACATCTACATGGCGGTCGTGGAAACGGCTCTTCCACACCGATATCTGAAGTTCTACCAGCGCGACAAGAACTCCGTCGGGGCCTGGCAGGAGGTCACTGACCTTGGAGAGCTCGACACCGAGCTCGGCATGGGTGGCATCCCGCCGATGCTGCCGCTCGACATGCGCCAACGAGTTACCCTGCTGTTCCTTCCCTATCGGGGCACCTGCGAGAGCGTCTTCGTCGACGGCAGTGGGTTCCTCGCCGCCTTCTGGAACAGCGGGAATCCGTGGGGAGATGACGACTCCTGGCATGTGCTTCGCGCCTATACGACCGGCTACGTCTCGCCTTCCGGCACGAACTGGGAGCTCGCGGCGGGCATCGGCCCTCCGGCAGGGCTTCGCCGCTTCACCGAGTCTTCCGCGGTGCAGCGGGCATTCCCGAGGCACAGCATCCACGCCGTCCGTCGCCTCAACGACGCAGCTCTGATCTACACGGGAGGGACGTGGG
>JAZDLZ010000606.1:0-3221 GCA_043801535.1 Pseudomonadota bacterium | reverse complement strand
AGGAGAGTACTAGCTGGCCAGGGGTCCTGGCGACACCGTGGTTGCTGTTGCTGTTGCTGCTTTTGCGACGGCGACTTAGTGCTTCGCAGGAACGCTCTTCCAGCGGACCTCGAAGGCGCACGCCGTGCTGCCGTTGACCTCACAAGCTACGTGGGCTGCCTGGGCGTCGAAGGCGCCCGTCAGCTCGGCAATACGTTCGAAGGATCCTTCGACAAAGGCGCAGATGAGCGGTTCACGGGGAGTGTCGGCAATGGTGATCAGTGCCTGTTCGTCGGTCTTCTTGACGTGGATACGCCCCCAGCTGTGGTAGCGGTACCAGAAGAGCTGGGTGAGGTCGAGGATCTGCTGGAAGGATAGCGAAGCAGGATCGGCGCCGAGAAAACGGGCGAAAGTGGCCGACATCGCCACCTTGCCCAGCTCTCGGGCAAGCCGGCCGTGATCGCGCGATCCCGAAGGGATGCTGCGCAGCAGGGTGACGAGCCGATCGATCGGATACCAGCCGAGCGGCGACACGGTCGGACCGAGCACATCGCGCAGGGATTGTTCTCGTTCGCATGCTCTCCTGATCCAGCCGGAGCCGAGGCGCGTCCCCAGCACTCGATAGGCAGTGCGAAACAGCGCTCCGCGGGCGCTCATGATGCAAGGAAGCTCTTCACTGGTGGCAGCGACACCCATTGGCAGGCAGCGGCCGGTGCTCTCTTCGCTATCGACCGAGACGTCGAGGCTGAATTCGCTGGAAAGGTGCATCGGCGCCGGTTCTGATGGTGGTGGTCGTGGCGATTCGAGCAGGGCCTCGCCCAGCGTCAAGGCGAACTCGACGGCGTTGGCATAGCGATCGGCGGCCGACGGTGCCAGCGCTCGAAGCAGGGTTCGGTCAACTGCTGGCGACAGGTCTGGGCGAAGCGAGGTCGGAATGGCAGGAGCATCGCTCAGCTGGCGACGTACGACCTTGGTGACGTCGCCGCCGCCAAACGGTGCCAGTCCCGTCAGCATCATGTAGGCAGTCGTTGCCAGCCCGTAGACATCGGTTGCAGGTCCTTCTCCGCCGCCGGTGAACGATTCCGGCGCCGCAAAGCCGGGTGTGCCAGCGATGTCGGTGCTGGTGCCAGTCCGCTTGGCCACGCCTACGTCCACCAATACCGCCCGATCGCGAACTCGATCGAGAAGGATGTTGGCAGGTTTCACGTCCCGGTGCACGGCGCCAGCCCGGTGCATTGCATCGAGCGCCCCGGCGATCTGGGTCACGACCGCATTGACGAGATCCACCTGGGGAGGCTGCCCCTCTTCGTCGGCTCGTCGCAGCACGTCGGATAGCGCTTCGCCCTCGACCAACTCCATGACGAAGAACACCGCCTCGCCTTGAGAGCCGAAGGCATAGACCTGAACCAGGTTTTCGTGACGGAGCGCAGCCAGCATCGCCGCTTCCGCTCGGAACCGGCTCACCAGGTCGGCGTCGAGCGCCAGATCGGGACGGAGCACCTTGATCGCCACTGGACGGCCCAGTCCCAGATCCTCGGCCCGGTACACGACGCCCATTGCTCCACGACTGATCTCGTGGAGCACCTGGTACATGCCTCCCAGCGTCGTGCCGGCCGGGATCCCGGAAGCGCCAATCTCGATGGTGGACTCGGCTCCGCCGCCGCTGGCGCTCGCGGCGACGACGTTGATGTCGTCCCCGGGAATGGCAAAGTGCATCGGCGCTCTCGCCACCTTGGCCCGCTGGAGCGCGTCGGCGGCGCGAGCGAGTATCCGTCCAGGGTCGTCGTCGTTTGGGCAGAGACTGGTGGCGCCGATGCGTACCCGAACGGGGATCTCTTCTCCACTCACCGCCAGCGGTGTCTGCGAGATGGCACGGCGGAGTCCCTCGAGACGGTCGTGCGCCTGCTCCGCGCTTGCGCCTCCGAGAACGACGCAGACGCCGTCTCCGGCAACGCGGCCGACATAGTCGTGGGCCCGGATAGACGAGCGAATGACCGATACCAGGTGCATGAGCGCTGCGTCGCCGGTCTTGTGGCCGAACCGTTCGTTGATCTTGCGTAGCTGTTCGATATCGAGAATGCCAAGACACAGATCTCCGCCGCTTCGTTGTACCTTGGCGAGATCCTTGCGCAGAGCTTCCTCGAGGGCGTGGCGGGTCCAGATGCCAAGGAGCGGATCCAGCAGTGCCTTCTGGCGCAGACTGGCGTGGTCGTCCACGAGTCGATCGTGGGCAGTGCGCCAGGCGAGGTCGATGGCCAGGCGCCTCGCCAGAATACGGAGAGCGTCGCGCTCCTCGTGTCCGTACTGTCTCGGCGAATCGGAGACCAGGCAGATCGCGCCCACCGAGTGCGCGCCCGGACCCAAAAGCGAAGCCCCAAAATACGACCGGCACGCACTGGCGCGCTCGCCAGACGGCTGAGCGCCATGCTGTTTGTCTACGCTGGCGAACACCGTGCACCCGCAAGTGACCGCAAGCTCGCAGCGTTCGAGAATCCCCGACTGCTCCTCCGGCGACATGACTCGTCGCATCTTCGTCCAGCCTCGCCCTTCGTTCCACAGGACACAGTCGGTGGTCCGGAACACGAAGGCAATGCGATCGACGAGCGCTTTGAGCGTCGTGTCGAGCTCTCCGCCGAGAAAAGATAGCTCGAGAAGATCGCGCCAGCGAGCTGCCTGGCGGGCAACTGGCTCTTCGGCAGGCTGGTAGCTCACCAGGAAAAAAAGCGACTCCGGTGATACCGGCCGCAACAGTAGCCCGTCGAGATCAAGCTCGCGGAGCTCTTGACTCAGCTCTTCTTGACTGGCCACGGCATACGCGCGCGGCGCTTCTCCGATGTATTCGTCGCGGATTCTTCGAAGCAGCCAGGCGCCGTCGCGGCGCGGCGTGGTCAAGGCAGTGATCACCATCTGGGCCGGGCTGGCGGCGAACGCCCGCCACCCCGTTTCTGCGTCGGCAACAACGACGGAGCTGGCGCCAGCCGTACGCAGAGCCCAATCTATCCGCGCTGCGGCAGTCTCGTCTGGCTCGACGACGAGTACTCTCTGTCCGGCAACCATCGGCGCAATGCTAGCACGGTAGCCGCCTGGAAGTCAGGAGTCGTGTGGATAGGGGGTGTGATCGTTGCTCGTTGGTCCCCCGTCGATGGCGGCGAAACCAGAGCGTCAGCGATACCCGACGTGGACGTGTCTCGGTCGGATGGACATGACAAGGCACCCGAGGGAGCGCAGGCCGTTCTCGGTCT
>JAZDLZ010000562.1:0-2247 GCA_043801535.1 Pseudomonadota bacterium | reverse complement strand
TCTTGGCCCGAGCCTCGGCAATCGCCCTTGCACAGAAGCTCGATCAAGCTGTCCCAGCTGGGACGTCTCGCCGTATCGTTGTCCTGCCCGCCTGCCAGGCTAGCGATGCCGCCCATGCTGCTGTCGACGGTGATTTCGATTCTGGGCCGATCGAGAACAACTTCGTGTACCTTTGCTTCGCCAAGCAGGGCCGGAAGCATTTCGAATCGGACGTCGATTCTGGCTATTTCGATAGCACGACTGCTGTCGAGGTCACCGCTGGCGCTAGCGCTGGCGTCGGCGCCAGCGTCGGTGTCGTTGTCGACGTCATCGCGGAGTCTTGCGGAGAACCGATCGAGCACGGCCTTGCCAAAGCCGACGCGCAGCGATCCCACCTCGATTCTGGCTCCGAGCTTGCGCTCGATGGCTGGCAGGAAGCGGTGGAATGCAATCCACGATGCCGCCCGCGGCCACAGGAGAGCGATGCTGGCCAGCAAGAGCACGACCCCGGAGATCGTCAAGGCAACCACCTTGGCGCGAGGACGAAGTCGCATTCCAGGCCTACAGAGCACGAGCGTTGATACCATGCTCCCGTTCGAGCCACAATCGACCTCGATTCCGTTCCTTACCAACGATGCTGGCTCGTTGTAGGATGCACGCGGAGGATGACATGAGCTGGCTAAACACTGGGCGATGCCGACGTTCGAGACTATTCCCCGAGGTATTCGCAAGGATCGTAGGGCGAGCCGTATTGGCCGCTGGTCTATCGTTCGTCTGTACCATGGTCGTCTGGCCGAGCGAAGCATTTGCAGGCAGCGCGCCAACCACGGACGAGCCCGAATCGCTCGACTCGCTCGAGACTGCTGACAAGGCCGTGGAGGATGCGAGTGACTTCGACACCGACGACAATATCGACGACGACCCCAATGCCATCGAGGAGACTCGCCCGAGAACACCGCCGGCTACCGTGGTGGCCAAAGCCCGGCGGTATTCGAGGAACGACTATCCGATCGAGCAAATCAATCGTCCGCTCACTCTGGCTGCCGAGCTGACCGAGGTCTCTCTCGAGTTGCCGCTTGCCATGGGTGACAGCAAATCGCTTTCGCAGGTGCTGCGCGCAGCACATGGTGTAACCCAAGACGTGCAAGTAGGTTTCATCTACGGAGGATTGTGGAGCATTACAGGCAGCACCTATGAGGTCGGCAAGGCTTTTGCGGCTACCGCCGCCTATACGATTGTGCCGGGCATTCTCGCTGCCGAAATGCGGCTTCCGTTCCATTGCTCCCCGTTTGCAATGGGATTGACCCTGGGAGTGCCGTTCCGTTGGCGAATCACCGACAAGCTCGCGCTCAGCGGCGGTCAGGAGTTGCTAGAGATTCGCATGTACAAGTTCCCGGTGGATCCGAGCGATCCAGGATATGACCTTGTCCAAGAAGCTGCACACAGCGAAGGCGATGCTCCTGCGAAAGGCAACGTGAACCTGCGCCTCGTCGGGCTCTACCAGGCCAAGAAGAACCTGGCCGCCATGCTGGCAATTGGCTTCCAGTGGTTGAACTTCGGCGACCAGATACCCTCGATGCTTGTCGGTGCCTCGTACTCTCCGACGGCCAATCTCGATATCGGACTCCAGGCGGGTTTCCAGCTCGACGAGGCTTCTGCCTTCATCCCCATGGTGGTCGCCCAAGCTTCCTACCGGCGCTAGAGCACCGATCGGTGCTCTAGCCAGCCAAGCAGCAACCGTCTCAGTGTTGAGCAGACTGCTGCGCTTGCCGCTGAGACTGTGCTTGTGCTTGCCTGGCCTGCAGATCGATCATCTCCTTGATTGCTGCGCCCCCGACTGCTGCGACGTTGCCGCCAGCCTCGGCATCCGTAGTCTTGCTCGACTCGCAGACGCAGCCGAAGGAGCCGCTGGCAATGACCACTGCAGCAACCTGCATGCCGATAGTGTTGCAGTGAGTCGAACACTCCGAAGCGGCTTCCGGGGGGACATGATAGATACCACTCACCGGGCTATTGATGGCACATCCAGTGCCGAGCAGAGAGGCGAGCGACAGGATAGAGATGATTCTCATTGGAGCCCTCGAATTGATGGCTGTTGAGCATACCACGCTCGGGCGCTCGCGTGGAGCATCGGTTCCGCGCGGGTGTGATCGTTGCTCGTTGGTCCCCGTCGAGGGTGACGAAAACGGAGCGTCAGCGACACCCGACGTGGATGTCTCTCGGTCGGATCGACATGGCAAGGCACCCGAGGGAGCGCAGGCCGTTCCC
>JAZDLZ010000525.1:0-3406 GCA_043801535.1 Pseudomonadota bacterium | reverse complement strand
TCCTCGGCGACCAGCTTCATTTCCTGCAGGATGTAGGCGGAAATCTCTGGAACCGAGAACACCTGGTCGCGCAGAGAAATGCGGATGTCATCGTGCGGTCCCTCGACGATTCGGTATGGCACGCTCTCGATTGACGTCTTGACCGCCGGCGATCCCCATTTGCGGCCAATCAAACGTTTGACGGCATAGACAGTGTTTTCTGCATTGGTGATGGCCTGGCGCTTGGCAATGTGTCCGACCAGGCGCTTGCCATTCTCGGCAATGGCCACCATCGAAGGAGTCGTCTTGTAGCCACCCCGATTGGGAATCACGACTGGCGTTTGGTCCTCGACTACGGCCACACAGCTGTTGGTAGTCCCTAGATCGATCCCGATAACTTTGTCCGTAGCCATATGACTTCGCCTATCCCCCAATGAAGGGAAGATGATCGCTATCTGCCCAAACCCTGAATGCTCGCCGACTTGGTGATCTCCTCCAACTCTGCCGCTATGTGGTCGTTGTCGGGCGCGAGCTTGAGAGCAATCTCAAGCTCGGCCTTTGCCTCCACAGCCCGACCTGAGGCGGCCCAAACCTTTGCAAGCGTACGGTGCGCGAGCGCATCGCCGGAGTCGATCTCCGTGGCTTTTCTAGCATATTCTTCCGCCAAGCTCAACTCCCTGGCCGAAAGCGCTGCCTCGGCGGCTCTCCGCAAGTGGCGCGATTGCGGCTCCTGGCGAAGGGCGGCAGCAAAAAGCTTGAGCGCAGTCGAGACATCGCCCATGACTTGGGCTTGGCAAGCCTGGTCGTACAACTCGGCCGCGTGCTCGGCCGGGCTCTGCGCTCTCGCCGAGACAGGTCTCGCGCCCGTTGGCCCTCTACCGGCAAGCTTCTCCAGGTACGCTGCCCGGCTGGAATCGTCATCCAACACTTCGAATGCTTCGGTAATGCGGGCGAAGATTTCGTCCAATCGAGCTCCATAGGATCCCAGATTTCTTCCGTAGAACCGATCAGGATGAAAATCCTTCGATGCCTTGAAGTACGCCCGCTTGAGAGTGCGTTTGTCTGCATCTGGGGTGACTCCCAGGATCTCGAAAAGCGTCCCCCGAACCAACAAGGCGTGTTTGGTGAGAATCGACCTTTTTTGCTCTTCAGGAAGGTCGACAGCTTCGGCGAGGGCGGATGCGTCGATTGGCACACTCGCCGAAACGCCGCCCCCCCGTGGCAGAGGAGCAGCAGCAGGGGCAGCGACGGCGGCAGCACCACCACGGCCTTCATCCTCGGTATCGTCACCAGGGAAGGCAACGGCGCCAATACCGCGAAGCTTGTGCAGCACCTCGGTTGTGCGCTCTTCGGAGAAACCGCTGATGAGACACAGCTGCCATATTGGGGTGCGACCGTCCACGCGGGTGAGCACAAAATAGTCCTCGGGAGTCAGGCAGGCTCCCGCCGGACTGAACCGCTCGTTTGCCCGTGGCACCAAATCGGCCAGACTCTGATCTTTGTGTTTTTTTGGCGCCAAATGCGCTTTCCCCGCCTTCACCCCGAAACCAATGCTCCCAGCCGGTCCCTCCACTCGTCCGCTTTGGTTGCGACATTGCCAACCACGAAAGCGAGCTCCCTTGCCTGCAACCAATCGGCTGGCAACACCTGGTTGATCCTTATCGTCTCGTTTGATTCGAGAGTGAAGAACGCCCCGAGAAGATGAACGTTCGCCGAGAGCAGCATCCGAAAAAACCCCTCCCGATCCGCCTTTGGTAGGCCGTCGGCCACTCGAGCAGTGGCCACCACGAATTCCGGGGCTGCGACGATCTGCACCATGGCAGAACCCTTCTCTAGCATCCAGACGTTCTCCGCCACGTGGGTCACACGGTCGGTAATCTGCAGCTCCTCCAATAGCTCTTCTACCCTCGAAGTCGAGGACATGGCACAACTCCCTAGACGAAGTCAGCGATTGCTGAACCTATTTCCTGCTACGTTACCAGCGCCGAAGGCGGAGAAACAATACCCAAAGCGGCTAGCCAGAGCTCGAAGTCTTTGCTAGCCCGCGCCGCAAGCCACTTGCGACGCTCGCCTTTCGGCACTTCCCGGGGAGCGCTCGGCATCAGTCCGAAGTTGACGTTGGAGGGAACGAACAGCTCGTCGGGCTGGCGCGTACGGGCAATATGTTGGTACAACGCTCCCAGGGCGGTGGTGGCCGGAGGTGGCAGGATCGCGCGGCCGGCGATCTGACCACAGGCAAACAGACCCGCGAGCAAACCGATCGCACACGACTCGACATAACCCTCGACACCGGTGATCTGGCCGGCAAAACGCACTCGCGGCATCGTCCGCACTTCGAGCTCTGGGCCAAGCAGTCGGGGCGAGTCGATGTACGTGTTGCGGTGGATCGAGCCGAGGCGGACGAACTCCGCTCGTCTCAAGGCAGGGATGGTGCGAAACACCCTCTCTTGCTCGGGATAGGCTAGCCGAGTCTGGAAGCCGACCAAGTTGTACGCCGTGGAGCTCGAGCTCTCTGACCGCAGTTGAACTACCGCGAACGGCCGCCTGCCAGTGCGCGGATCGACCAGACCAACCGGCCTCATCGGTCCAAACGCCAGGGAATCATCTCCGCGGTCGGCAATAACCTCGATGGGCAAGCAACCCTCGAAATACCGGGGAGCCTCGAATGGATGAGGAGAGACCTTGCGTGCTGCCCGCAGTGCGGCAACGAGCTCGTAGTACTGCTCGCGATCCAACGGACAGTTCAGGTAATCGCCGCCTGCACGGTCCCAGCGCGATTGACGGAAGGCACAGCCACAGTCGATCGACTCTGCTTTCACTATCGGCGCGATCGCGTCGTAGAAATAGAGTCTCGTCCGATCGACGAGAGCTCCCAATTCTCGGGCAAAGAAGCCATTGCAGAGCGGCCCGCTGGCAATGATCACGAGCCCAGCGGGAATCCTCTCTACTACCCGCCGCTCGATTCGAACCGTCGAGCAACGCGCGAGCTGCGCGGTCACTTCGCGGGCAAACGAAAGACGGTCGACGGCGAGAGCCTTACCCGCGGGGACGCGGTGTTGGTCGGCACAAGCCAGAATCAGCGACTTCGCTAGCCGGAGCTCGGCCTTGAGAAGACCGGCCGGAGTGGTCGCCTCGTCGGAGCGCAGGGAATTGGAACACACCAACTCGGCCAGCAGGGCGGTGCGATGGGCGGCCGGCATTGCAGCCGGCCTCCCGTCGACCAGGGCAACTGGGATTCCTCGACGAGCGAGCTGCCACGCCGCCTCACAGCCAGCAAGACCACCACCGACGACAGTAACCATGGTTTCCATCGACTCCGCCACAATCAGGACGCTTCTCTCCCTGATCCGGCGCTAGCGCGCCTTAAGACCACCCCTCGATCTAGGGGCAGCTGCGAGCCCTCGCCGCCCCCCGTCGGAGGAGACCT
>JAZDLZ010000521.1:0-5320 GCA_043801535.1 Pseudomonadota bacterium | reverse complement strand
GCCCTGCCAGCACCGGCGCCAGGAGTCTGGCGAGGTCGTCGATCAAGCACACGCGCCGGAAGTCAGGCGTGGTGACCTCCACAACCGGACCCTCGCAAAGGGGTCGAGCTTCTTCTACGCATCTCACCGGCAACGCCACTGGCTTTGGTATCTGCTCGCAGTCCAGCGCAGCCAGGCGCCCTTCACCAGCGTCGACGACCAGGAGCACTGCCGGGTCGGTATTCCACCCTCGTCCTCCGAGCACCGTCGCCAGACTCAAGGCAGAGATGATTCGGTCGCGAAAACGCAAGACTCCGACGATCTGGGGAGCCGCCAGAGGCACCTGCGTGACGAGGCGCAGCGGAAGCGCTGCCCGCAGGCGATCGAGCGCAATGGCATAGGTAGCCTCACCGACCGGGAACTCTGCAACCCAAAGGACAGCCTCTTCGGGGATTCGGGGATTGGTGCGTAGCCGGGCAGCCCGTCTTTCGAGAAGGAGTCGTGTTTCGTGGGGAATCACAACGACTCTCCTCCGCCGTCTTGCGGTTTGACGGCGACGCTGCCTATTGTCTCGCGCACTCGACGGATCAAGCCACGAGAGAGCAGTGCTCTGGGCTCCAGCATTGGAAGCTGTCCCCGAGAGGTACGAGCCATGCCGATGAGCCAATCCACCTGCTGCCCCCTTTCCCCGAGCAAACGACTACCCGGAGTGATGTCGGACGAAGGGATCTCCTCCGGGTCGCGCACTTCGTCGACACAAAGGGCGACGAGAGGCAACCGCTCACTGGCAGCATCGCGTGGTACCAAAGGATTCGGCGAGTAGCCCTGCTCCGAGGCGAACGTGGCCTGCTCTTGCCCCGACCCTGCCTGCGAAGACGACGAGTAGCCCTGGGCCGTCGACTGCTGACCGTGAGAGTCGGATCCCGAGACGGCCGTGGGTTTCCTGGCTCGAGGGGAGTCTGCCGGGACTGTCGGAGACACCTCTTCCGTCGTCGCTGTCGCCCCGATGCTCTCGTCCAGCTCGATGACCACGAGCTTGCGGTCGACGAGACTCGCGGCGTGGGTGACACCGAGACGTCGGGCCAGGTCGATGATTCCTACTGGCTGTCCGTACAGATCGAAGTACTCCGAGGCGCAAGACGTCGAAAGGCCCGGCAGGGGCAGCGTCGCCGGCTGGTGGACCACCATCCGCACCTGTTCCAAAGGAAGGCCGATCTCTAGCGGTCCAATCTTGACGAACAGCGCCGTGCGGTACGACTCCTTTGCAACCCGGACGGCAAGCACCTTCTCCACCGTCGAAAGCAGCTCACCGGAACGAAGAGGCTTCTGCAGGAAACCGGACGCGCCAGCCCTGAGGCATTCTTCCTGCCGCGCCTTTTCGCTGGTAACGACCAATACGGGCACAGTGCCGAGCTCCGGGTCTTGCCGAACCCGGGCCAGAAACTCCATCCCCCCCATTTCGGGCATCGAAAGATCGAGAAGGATTGCTGCCGGCCTGACTTTCCCCAGCTTCTGCAGCGCCTCCTTGCCGTTGTGAGCAGTGCAAAAAGAATAGCGCCCCGACAACGCCGCCTGCTCGAAGGCGAGCACGGCCTCGGAATCATCCACCAGCAACAGGAGCGGCAGACTCATTTTGCAAGCGGCAGATACTTCTGGACGACGTTCGCCAGATTGGCCTCACATACTGGTTTCAGCAGGAACTCGTTGGCCCCGGCCTGAATACCATCCCGGCGAGTCTCCAGCGACGTATCTCCCGTCAAGAGAACGATTGGTACCGTACGGAGCCAAGGTTTGCTCTCCGCGCGGACTTGACGTACGAAAGTCACTCCGTCGGTACCGGGCATTCGAATATCGGCAATGACCAGATCCACGTTGACCAGGCGAAGAATCTGCAGTGCTCTGTCCGCCGAGCTCGCCTCCAGGAAATTGCAACCAAGAGAAGCCAAATACACCTGGATGACGCTCCTTGCAGTTGGGCTATCATCCACCACGAGTATTGTAGCTTTCATGACCTCCTTTGTCGGACTCCTATCGCGAATGGAGTCACTGTTGATCATCATGCGATACCGGAAGGGGTGTCAATACTCCAGCGAGCCTGTCGGGTTCTCTGGTGGTTGTGGCGGTAGTAGCAGCAGGTGCCAGTCCTCGCACGCCTGGACGGCTGCACTCGGTGTCTTCGTGCTGGTGCTCTTTTCCTTTTCAACGAACCGCCAAGACGCCAAGAGTAGCGATTCTGGTGACTTGGACTCCCATCTTGTCGAAGGCGGCCAGTCTATCCACGTCTTGCCTGGCGCCCCGGGCATGGTTTCCATCCCGGCCGGCACGTTCATCATGGGGGCGGACCTCCGCGAACGGAATAATCTGGAGAGCGCCTGTGCCAACGAAATGCACTCCCAGCTAGTCGCCGAGGAAATCTGCTCTTGGTCGAACGCCATCCTCGTTGGACTGGCCACTGCCCCGCCAGAACGTAGAGTCTTTCTCCACGGCTACGACATCGACGTTCTGGAAGCAACAACCGGCGACTACCGGCGCTGCGTGGTCGCCGGCGGCTGCAGTCCACTGCCTCTCGCAGTGGGTGACACGCGCTACGCTCGCGACGACTGGCCAATGGTGAACGTCACCTGGGCAGAGGCTCAGCAGTTTTGCCAATGGCGTGGCGCACGGCTTCCAACCGAGGCGGAGTGGGAGAAAGCAGCACGCGGTACCGACGGTCGCAGATGGCCCTGGGGAAACGCCGACCAGCGCGATCGGGCGGACCGCGGCATGGCGCTCCCGGAGGCGATTCTCCCGCCACCCAGCATGGCGTACCTGCCTATCGCGTTTGCTCCCGACCCCGGTGACGGAGCAAAAATCCTCGTCTCGCCCGGAGTGTTTTCGTGGAGCCGCAGCCCCTACGGACTCTTCGACATGACAGGCAATGTCGCCGAGTGGGTCGCGGACTGGTTCTCCGAGGACGGCTACGCCGGCATGCCGACCGTGGATCCTCGAGGTCCCCAGAGCAGCGCATTGATCTACCGAGGAGTCCGAGGCGGACACTTCGAGCTGCCTTCTTTCATGTGCCGCACCTACTTCCGTAGCTGGGCCAGGCCGGAGACTCGTGCCTACTCGCGAGGCTTCCGGTGTGCACGGTAGACGCAGCAGACCAGCACCTTCGACATTCAGAGCTCTTGATCTCGCTTCCGCCATACCCTAGTGTCCTAGACAAATGCGTCCTGTTGCTCGAATCCTTTTCTTGGCTGGGGCACTTACTCTCTCTAGTGGCTGCAAACAAGGAGAGGGTGAGCGCTGTCAAATAAACTCGGACTGCGAGGAGGGACTCATTTGCGGA
Source organism: Pseudomonadota bacterium (assembly GCA_043801535.1). Lineage (GTDB taxonomy): Bacteria > Myxococcota_A > Polyangia > Haliangiales > SHYZ01 > JAZDLZ01. Next base: position 2,013 of record JAZDLZ010000521.1, on the reverse strand, counting down.
ATGCCCAGTGGTGGGACGGAAGAAACCGGCGTCCGGGTCTGCCGTAGAACAAGCAGTCAAGCGAGCGACGCTGGAGCTCCCGACGGAGAGGCAGCTGGCGTGGACAGTGGAGTCACCAAGGAGATCGATTCAGCCTTGGCCGATGCCAACGCCGATGCCAGTGACACTGATTTGGCCGATGCCAATGCCGAAACCGTCGATTGAAGCTCAACTCGAGCACGGCTCCCAACGCAGTACATCGCACGACAGATAGCCCATTCTTTTCTGCCTGTTATTGAAGATATCACGAACAGTACGATTGCCTGAGCAGCGCTCGCCGGCTATATAATTAGAGACAAATTCAATAAGGGTGGATAGCCATGGGACTAGCCTGCCATCGCGTTTGCACCGCAGCCGCAGTCGCAACCCCTGCCACTCATCAGTGCCGGACCAGGCAATCCCGGCAGATGGGAGTGACCTGGCATCCTAAGGACCCTGGTCGAAATAATCTACGCAGTATCGCCGCCGATCCATCCCGTCTGGCTGCGTTGCTCCTCGGTTTCATACCGACAGGTATGCGCCCTCGTCGCGTCTTGCCAGCCGGGCGTCTCGACGACGATACTTGCGCATCTTATTCCAACCAGGGTCCTGAACGACTCTTCGTTGTTGCTCGCCCGACGCTCTTTCTGCTGGCTGGCCTCCTCGTTGCTGCCTGCGGCGACGGAATCATCAGAGGCAACGATCACGACGGCCCCTACCAGAGGATCGATGGAGGTCTGGATGCTCGCACGCCTGTCCCGGACGCAGGTTGCGGCGAGGAAGGTGAGGCGTGTCTCGACGGTGGAGTATGCCTCGAAGGCGAGTGCGTAGAAAACGCTTGCGAGCCTTCGCCCTGCGCCGAAGGCGAGGCATGCCGTATGACGTGCTTGCCCACGCGCGACTCTTGCGAGGGAATAAAGTGCAAGGAGGAGCACACCTGCGTCGACGGGAAGTGCGTGCCTGGCTGTTTTCCACCGAGCCCCTGTCTCGACAAACAGTGCGAGGAGAACCAGGTCTGCTGGCAGGGTGCCTGTCTGACCATCGTTCCCTGCGAACGTCCTTGCGGCGACGGGAAAATCTGTCACGTCCGCTGCACTCCGCGGGGACCGTGCGACGGAGTCTCCTGCAAGGACGACGAGCTCTGCATCAACGGAGCGTGCGTCAAGAACCCCTGTGCTGGCGTCGACTGCCCGCCTGGAGAGATATGCCAGAACGGGTCTTGCATCGATACCTGTGACTGTGACTGCCCGCCCCCGGCTCGCTGCATCATGGGATTCTGCTTCCCCTGCACTCCCGAATGCGAAGGGAAGAAGTGCGGCGAGAGCGACGAGTGCATGGGACGGTGCAACGGCGACTGTCCCGACGACGGATTCGATTGCCTAGACGGGGAGTGCGTGTGCGCGCCGAGCTGTACCGAGAAGAAGTGCGGGGACTTCGACGGATGCGACGGGATGTGCGACGGACCGTGTCCCAACCCGCGCGACACCTGCGTCAAGAAGAGCGTGAGCGTGTACGTGTGCGAGTGCATTCCCGACTGCCTGGGCAAGACCTGCGGCGAAAACGACGGCTGCGACGGAACTTGCAACATCGTATGTCCAGATCCCGACGAGCAGTGCACCGACGAAGGCTGCGTCTGCCCTACCGCCGCGGAATGCGGAGCCGACTGCTGTCCCGCAGGCGAAACCTGCTACGACAACACCACGTGCTGCACCGCCGCCCGCTACTGCGACACCGGCCACCTGTGCTGTCCGCGCGGACAGAGCTGCTTCGACGAGAACCAGTGCTGCACCACTTCCGGGTGGTGTGTGGACAAACAGCTTTGCTGCCCGTCGGGAGAGAGCTGCTTCAACGGGAGCGACAGCGATCCTGGCACCGATTTCTGCTGTGGCTCGACCGCCCGAGCATGCCAGGACAACGGGTCGTGCTGTCCCTCGGGAAACACCTGCTACAACGGTACCGACGCCAAAAAAGGACAACGACTTCTGCTGTCCAACC
>JAZDLZ010000509.1:0-5850 GCA_043801535.1 Pseudomonadota bacterium | reverse complement strand
GCTGCCGCCGACTTGGGCTTTTGGTAGATGGACCAAGAGCGTTTCCAATGACGGAGCGTTGGCGCAATCGATATGTGAAGAATTCCCAGTACCCTCGCTGGCCGGCGGCCAAGCCTGGAACGGCAAGGAGTGGGGTCGCCTTTGGTTGAGCGGCGACGGTTGGTGGTTGTTTTCCGTCGACGATCCAATAGCGCCGGCCTGCAGTTGTCCAGTTCGGGTTGCGCCCTACGACGGCGTCATTGCGACCAGTGTGGCAAGCTGGGACGATGAGTTCGGGGTAGCGATCTCTTCCTGGAATGGGCTCATCTACTATCGGATTGGCCGGAATGGACGACTGCTTGCCAAACCGGCCACTATTGGGGCAGAAAAGGCCGCCCTGGATGTCGTAAGGTCGCAGCGAGTTGACGATCGGCTCTATCTCGCCTATGCAGCCTTCGACTACGAAGACGGAGTCATCGACCGAGACGCCGGCCAGATTACGGTAATCAACCAAGAGGCAGAAATCCTGGCGCAGGTTGCGGCACCCAATGCGGGATTCGCTGGCCTGGCTGTTCTCTCCGACGTCGTGATAGCAGAAATAATACCAGGCAATCCGGCATTTTTTCGCATCCGCGACAGGGAAACACTGCAACCCTTGTCAAAGGCCGATTTGCCCGCGGACACCCATTTCACCAAGATCGCCCCCCGAGATGGGAACGTCTTCTATGCCACCTGGCAGAGAGAAAGCTTCGATACTCGCCTGCCCCGAATTGCCATGTTTGACTCCAGCGGGGTCCAGCACGGCGAGATTGGTCTGTCTGGAGCCCCCTGGTTGCCACTCGAGGTGGAAGGCGTGTCCTACTATGGGGGGTGGCCGATGGCCGTGGCAGCAGACGCAACCGGGTTATATCTCGCCTGGGGAACCCAAGAAGGCATGACCATTGTCTCGCGAGTTCTCTACGATCTCACTGTCGAATCGAATCGCCTCATCGCAGCCTACCCCCGGTCTGATTTGCCACTCCATCTTGCCATAGGCCCTTCATCCCCTTCCTTGATGCTACCGATGGAGCTATGGTTCAATAATCTGGAGTATTGCTACATCAAGCTCATGTGCCTACGGACAGCATCGCTTTCGCTCGGCGAGGAACCGAAGGTAGAATGGACGGCTCCGCGTCATCTCGAAGAGTGCGGTATTGCCGTCGAAGCTGCCGCCGAATGATCGCGTGCCATCACCAGAGCGTTTGGTCGAGCTCGGCCCAGCAGCGTCCATGAGCTTGGTGCGGTCGATCGAGGAACAGTCGCCGACAATCCAGCCACTGGCTGGTCAAATCAAGGCACCGGAATGAGATCCAGGCCGCCTGGATACCAGTAGCTCGTGTACTTCCCGTAGCCGTACACGCTGATGCCAAACGGCTGCTCGCTGGCGATAGTGTGGTTGCCGTCTTGCAATTGCTGTTTGACCACGCCGAAGCCGGACGAACCGATCGACACGAACCCGGTCACGTCGGCCCCGTCCAGCGTGATCGCTGCGCCGGTCGGGGCAACGATGTTCACGTAGTGAGTCTGATAGGAAGAAGGGGTATAGAACAGATAGCTCTGGCGGAACTGGGCGACAGGAACGGCGAGCACCATCGCTGGGTCGCCGACTGGCTCGAAGCCGGCTTGCTTCTGTTCGTAGGAGTCGCGATTCATTCCTTCCATGAACTGCGCTACCACGATGCGCGAGCTGCCGCTGATCTTGAAATCGTCCTTCACCTCGACGAGGTCCACGTAATCGCCGGCATTGGCCAGCGTGGTCGCCGCGCCGGCTTGCGGCGGATCGTAGACGAGAACCGTACTTGGCTCGGTGGCAACGATGCGCACCACGTTCACCCGGCCGGCGGGCTTCGCTGGCACAGCCGGCGCTGTCGCGAAGTAGGTAGTGCCGAGAGTCTCGAGCGGAAAGAGCGATTCCTCGAGATGATCGGCGGCCAGATCCCTGTCAGTGGGGATGTTGGCGCAGTAGTGACCGCCAATCGCCTGCACGGGCTTGTCTGCCTTCACCGTCGAGCCGGTGAGGTCACCCGCAAAGGCGTAGAGCTGCAGCACATCCCCCTGGTTCAGCAACACCGTCTGGGGAACGCCGGCCACGAAATCGGGCGCCCCATTGCCTCCGGGAGTCGCGGCGGTAGTGGTGACGGTCACCGAGGTATTGTCCTCGGTCGCGGTCACCGCCAGCAGGCTCGGCACCTCGAGTGCCAAGAGTATCTGTGCTGGCCAGGCAACGACGAAGTATTCCCCGCGCAGCGTATTGGCAGGAAGCAGCAGCGAGGCATCGTTGAGGAGAGAAAAGGTGGCCGCGGAATCCGCCTGGTACTCCAGGGGATTGAATTGGTACACCGTAACCGGCTGGTTCGAGCGCAGGCGGTAGGCACCCTTGGCAAGCAGCACACCAGGATACGGCTTCAGCCCGCACTCGCGGCCATAGGTCGCGGTGGTCAATGGACAGCCCTTGAGCAGGGCAATCCACGGCAGCTTCTGTGCTTCTACCCCGCCAGCCGGGACAGTGAAGCTCACCGGCTCGGCGAGCGCACCGCCCTCGATTCGCACAGTTGCCTCCTCGGTGGTGGTGTTGGAAACCGCAACCGCGAAGTTGAACATCGACGCCACCGGATTGCCAGTGATGGTCGGATAGTACTCGCAGCCGACGTAGCTGCTGCCGAGACTCTGCGGCGCGCAGGCTCCGGAGCAAACGCCGCTCGCCGCATCGCACACCACGCCCTGAACAGGATCGCAGAGGACTTCGTAGTAGCCGCTTCCGTCGGGAAGGCAGAGTCGGGAGGTCGTGTCCGAGACACAAGTGCCGCTGTAGGGCTCGCACTCCACGCACCCGTGGCGGTCGTCGCACAACTTGGGACAGGTCTGAGCGAGCTGCCATGCGCCGTCCCGACAAACCGAGTAGTCCAGCCCATCGCAGCGACCAACACCGGCAGCGCAGCCGCCATCGTCGATCCCGTCGATCCCGTCGAGCTTCGTGGCGGCGTCGACTGGCGTATCGCCGTTGGGGTTCCGATCCGTGTGCGGACCACATGCCAATCCGACGCTGCCAGCACACAGACCAATCCAGGCGAGATGAAGCCGGCCTCCCGTCCGGATTCTGGCCGCGCCATCAACGAGCGGCCGTCCGTGGCTGCTGGATTCGTGGGCAAAGGCAAGAATAGTACTGGCTAGCACTGCGTACCTCCGCTGCCTGGACTGGATATGTGTACCGAATCGCAGATTGGTCGCCGCCGGGAAACAACTTACCGAAGCTCCTCACCTCCGTCTGAATTGGCGCAATCAACCGACTCTAGCCCAGGCCGCCTACATCCGTCTACCCATTGTTTTCCGACCTGTACTAAGCTCCGGCTGCCAAATCCGAGACCGCAAACACCGAACGGAGTCAACAAGACGATGCCTCACCCTCCCCAACCTGCGCGCCGATTCCGAGACCATATCTATCACTCGGCCACGCGTGCGCTCTGTCCTACCTGCCGCGAGCTGGTGGATGCAGTGCGCATCATTCGTGACGGCAAAGTCTTCATGTGCGCGCGCTGCCCAGTGCACGGTCCCCGCGAAGCGCTCGTCTGCGGCGATGCCGATTGGTTCATGGGCCTCCCCGCCTTCAACAAGCCAGGAGCAATTCCCCTGTCCTTCTCGACCATGGTCAAGGATGGCTGCCCGCGCGACTGCGGCCTGTGTCCCGACCACGAGCAGCACGCTTGTGTGCCCATCATCGAAGTGACCAACCACTGCGATCTCGACTGTCCCATCTGTTTGGTACGCAACCGCCACGATTGGCACATCAGCAACAAGGACATGACGGCGATCCTGGACGGGCTCGTCGCCCGCGAAGGAACGCTCGACGTCGTCAACATTTCCGGCGGTGAGCCGACACTTCATCCGGATATCCTGGGTCTGGTCGATCTCGCTGCCTCGCGTCCCCAGATCACCCGAGTCGTGCTGTCTACCAACGGGGCACGCCTGGCCAGGGATCCCGACTTCGTGCGGGAGCTCGCCCGCCGTCGAGTCTACGTCAACTTGCAGTTCGACGGGTTCGACGATGGTGCGCTCCGTGCTCTCCGCGGCGACGGCGACCATGCCGCTATCAAGCGCCGGGCTCTCGAGAGCTTGAAAACGGCGCGCGTCACTACGACCCTGGTGGCAACCCTCGCACGGGGGGTGAACGAGGGCGCGCTAGCGGACTGTCTCCGCCTTCTCCAAACCCACGACAACATCTTGTCGGTCATAGTCCAGCCCGCAGCCTACACCGGCGATGGCGGTGGACGCTTCGCACCGCACAACCCGGCCGGCATCTTGACGATTCCCGATGTCATCCGTCTCCTGGCCGAGCAATCGGACGGCTGTCTCCGGCGCGGCGATTTTCTCCCGATGCCGTGCTCCCACCCGAGCTGCTTCGCTCTGACCTACCTGCTCGATACCGAGGACGGTTTCACGCCGCTGCCGCGCTTTCTCGAGCTCGATCGCTACCTTTGCATGATCGCCAACCGTGCGACCATCCGCACTGACGATGATCTCGAGGACACCATGCGATCGACGCTCGACGATCTCTGGGCCAGCACCGGACAAGTACCCGACAGCGAGAAGATCCTTCGGGCGCTGCGCCGAGCTATCGAGCTGATGTATCCTGCCGATCGTCGCATTCACGCCAAGGAACGGATTCGTCTCGGCGAAGGGATGGTGAAGTCGATCTTCATCCATGCCTTCATGGACGAGCACACGTTCGACATGGACCGGGTACGCAAGTGCTGTACCCACTATGCGCTCACCGACGGTCGCCAGATTCCCGGCTGCGTCTACAACATGCTCTATCGCGAGCGCGCAGCGTGCCCGGCGGAGCCGTCCCCTTGAACCCTGGCCTGGACGAACGAGTGCTCGCCGGAAAACACGTCCTCGTTACCGGCGGATCGCGCGGCCTTGGCCGTGCGTTCTGTATCCGCTTTGCCTCTGCCGGCGCCCGCATCGCCTTCACCTACGCTCGGGACGCCGGCGCAGCAGAGCAGACTCTCGCCGCATGCCGTGCGCTCTCTGCCGACGGACGGGCATACCACGCCTCGGTCCTCGACACCTCGGCAACCTCGACGATGGTCGAGGATCTCGAAAGAAGCTGGGGAAGCCTCGACATTCTCGTCAACAATGCTGGCGTTATCCAGAACCTCCCTCTCGCCCTCCTCGAAGAGGCCGATTGGGACTCCGTTCTCGACGTGAACCTCAAGGGATGCTTCCTGACCTCTCGTGCCGTGCTGCCCGGAATGATCAGACGCCGCCACGGGGTCATCCTCAACGTTGGCTCGGTGGCCGGCATCCGGATGACCGAGGCGGCGGTCCACTATACGGCGAGCAAGGCTGCCCTGGCAGGGCTCACCTCTGCCATGGCGCGCGAGGTAGGTCGCTATGCAATACGCGTCGTCTGCCTCGCTCCGGGATTGCTCGACGAAGGCATGGCCGCCAGCCTGCCGCCCCGCCGAACGAACGAGTATCTCGAGCACTGTGCGCTCGGACGCCTGGCCAGCCTGGACGAGATTGCCGAGCTGGCGACGTTCTTGGTCAGCGACCGCTGCTCGTTCATGACCGGAGCAACGGTAGTCATTGACGGTGGCATATGATCGACAATCACCCGCGCAGAGCTAGCGGGACTTTCGCACTTTTCGAGTGTCGATTGAGCCGACAGCCGCCATGGGAGCGGTCAAGCGGCACGCAGTGGCCTCGATGAAAGAATGTGCGGCACCCACCGCTCGACTTCGAAGAGAGCGGCGGCGCGGCACTGGGCGGCGGTCAGTGCGGGGACGAGCGCGAGCGTAGGTCGCCGGCCTGGGGCCCCGGTCGAGACCC
>JAZDLZ010000479.1:0-3779 GCA_043801535.1 Pseudomonadota bacterium | reverse complement strand
GGCAAGACGCTCGCCTATCTCGTTCCTGCCATCCTGTCTGGCCGGCGGGTGGTTGTCTCGACGGGAACCCGAACTCTCCAGGATCAGATCTATTTCAAGGACATCCCGCTCCTCAAACGGTACCTGGACAGGCCATTTTCTGCTGCGCTCCTCAAGGGAGTGCAGAACTATGTGTGCCAGCGCCGCCTTGCCCAGCTCGGCCAGGCCAGTCATCCCGACCTTGCTCTCATCGCCGCCTGGGCGAGCCGTACCTCGACTGGCGATTGCGCCGAGCTCGCCGAGGTCAAGGAAAGCTCGCCAGCCTGGAAGCTGGTGACCACCACTCCCGAGGCCAGGCTGGGTCAGCGATGTCCCTACGCCAACCGTTGCTTTGTGAGTAGAGCACGGCGGGCAGCCTCGAGCGCCGACGTCATAATCGTCAACCATCACCTCTTCTTTGCCGATCTGGTGCTGCGGCGCCAGGGCATTCCCGGCGCCCAGGTTCTTCCCGACTACGATGCCGTGGTGTTCGACGAGGCGCACCAGATCGAGGACGTGGCGACCGAGCACTTCGGATGCTCGGCGTCGACTCTCCGGCTGGCTGCCTTGCTGCGCGACGCCAGGCAGGCATTGGTGAACAAGCCTGGCAACCATCCGAGTGCGCACGCCGACGCCGCGAAGTCCCGCGAGCTACTCGTCAATCTCGAAGCCCGGGGAGTCGAGCTCTTCTCGGCAGTCCACGCGCACCTTCTCGGTAGCTTCGAGCATGGTAGTAGTCGTGGTGGCGCGCAAGCGACGTTGCCGTTCTTCAACTCCGATCGGGGTGGGCAAGACCCGGCCGGTTCTCTGTTGGGAAGCGTTCCGGCCGACGATGGAGTCGCCGCCGACAAACGATTGGCGATTCCACCCGAGCTGTTCAGTCGGGATGTTTGCGGAGCGCAATGGCTCAAGCTGGATGCTTCTCTCGAGGAGCTTGCCCTGCACGCCGCCCGGTATTCCGAGCGTGTTGGTGAGGGAGGCGGGCCTGTCAGATCCGTCGGGTACGACCGACTCGACAGTCACGACAGTCACGACGGCCACGCGCACCGCGGTCGCTCCGATCGCCGCAAGCGAAGCGGGACCGGCGGGAACGACGAGCGACAAGAAGAAGCCGCTGCCATTTCTCGCCGTGCCATGGAGCTGCGGAACGATCTCGCGGTGCTTGCCGAGGGCAGCGACCGGCAATACGTGCGTTGGGCAGAGCTGCGCAGTCGCTCGATGCTTTTGCACGCCTCGCCAATCGACGTCGGGCCGTTCTTGCGCGAGAGCCTCTACGGGAGCGTCGGTTCCCTGGTGCTCACTTCTGCCACCCTCGCCGCCGGCGGGCGTCTCGACTACGTTCGCCAGCGTCTCGGCCTGGATTCGCTCGAGGCCACCGAGCTAGTTCTCGACTCGCCGTTCGACTACCGACAACAAGCGCTGCTCTATCTTCCGACTGACTTGCCAGCTCCCAACGAGCCCACTTTCGGACCGAAAAGCCTGGATCGGATCGCCGAATTGCTGGCCATCACCCAGGGTCGAGCCCTCGTTCTTTTCACCAGCCACCGGTCGTTGAAAGCTGCGGCAGCCGAGCTGCCGAAACGAGCCCCGTACCCGATCCTCGTTCAAGGCAACGCCCCTCGTCACGAGCTGCTTCGTTCGCTCGCCAACAATGTCGGCTCCGTGCTCCTGGCAACGAGCTCGTTCTGGGAAGGCATCGACGTCCCTGGCGAGGCGCTCTCCCTGGTTGTCCTCGAGAAGCTGCCATTCGCCGTGCCCGACGATCCTCTCATTGCCGCCAGAGCGCAGAGCCATGCCGAGCGAGGAATGGATGCGTTCCGCTCCTTTCAGCTCCCGCGCGCCGCGCTCACTCTGCGCCAGGGATTTGGCAGGCTGATCCGGCGCAAGGACGATCGCGGCATCGTGGCCATTCTGGACCACCGCATCGTCACCAAGCCGTACGGTCGCGCGTTTCTCAAGTCCTTGCCGGAGGCAAACCGTACCCAAACTATCCAAGAAGTGCGTCTCTGGTGGTAGCGTAGGGAAGCGATGTCGCCATTCGTCATTGTCGGTGCCCTTGTTCTCGCCTATCTGGCCGGGTCCATACCAACCGGCCTGCTCGTTGCCCGTCTCTGTGGAGTCGACATCCGGCGTGTCGGCAGCGGCAACATCGGGGCGACCAACGTCGCGCGCAATCTCGGCAAGAAGATCGGAATAGTCGTGCTGCTGGCGGACATGATCAAAGGCTTCGTGCCTGCGGCGGTGGCCAGATCCTTCTGGCGTGATGTCCCTGGCGCTGACTGGGCGACTGCCGGGGTGTGCCTCGCCGCGGTGCTGGGTCACGTGTTCCCGGTCTGGCTTCGTTTCCGTGGCGGCAAGGGTGTGGCAACCGTGCTGGGGGTTTCCCTCGCGGTCGCGCCACTGGCAACCGGAGCGGCGCTCCTCGCCTACGTGGCGATGTTCGCCGCCTTTCGCATCTCGTCGATAGGTTCGCTGAGTGCTGCGACCGCCCTGCCGGTCGCGGTCGCCATTCAAGGTGAGAGCAGAGCTATTCTCGTGCTCGCCATTGCCTTGGGTCTGACCATAGTGCTCAGGCACCGCGAGAATATCCGCCGGCTGTTCCGTGGTGAGGAAGGGAAACTGTAGAAGGAGCGGTCCTACATCGTGTAGCCGCCGCCGAGTCCGACGAAGAACATGTTGCGGAATCCTGCGTCGAGGCTGAGCCATATGCGGGGAGATACCGCGGCCTTGAGCCCGAATGTCGCGTTGATGATTGGCACCACCGGTGGCACGTCTGCCTCCTCGGCGGTCCCGTGCAGGCGCTGGCAGGCGAGCGGATCGTCGAGCGAGCCGAGCGTGGTGCCCTGGCTGCATTGGGTGTCGGTCTGCACGATCTTTCCGAGCACGGCGCCGATCCCGATCCCGGTGCCGTACCGGAAAGAGAGCCACGGGGTGATGTTGGCGTGCCAGACGACGGAGAGATCGACGCTGAGGAGTCCGAAGTTTTCGAACTCGACATAGTCGGGACACTGGCCGCCATCCCCATTCGAACAGCTCGAAATACTGTCTCCTCTCTCGAGATACAGGCCGTTTTCGGGGGCGATCTGGTCGTACTCGAATCCGAGCACCAAGTCGAGCTGGCCGCGCCGTCGAACGATTTCCGCGCCTACTCCCCACGAGCTCATCGAAGTCGCCTGTTGCAGAAAAAGGCGCAGGACCGATTCGGGCAGGAAGACATAGCGAAGCCGAGCGCCGGCAGCATACTGGGCTTCCGTCGACGATTCGACGACCAGAGTGCCTGGCATTGGGTCCTCGAGGGGTTCGTTCGCCAGCGCCGGAAAGGCGATGCTCTGTATTAGCGCAGCGCCGGCGATGGCGCTCGCAAGCCGACAGCTATGGTGCCGCATGATACCTCCGTGCGCCGCCAGTATAGCCTCCCGGCGCTTCCTTGTACCGGGCCGCGTACCGGGCCGCCGCATGTTTTTGGCGGCACCGACCATTTCTCGGGGCTCTTGCTTTACAGTTCGTAATCGTAATCGTGCTCGTAATCGTGCTCGTAATCGTGCTCGTAATCGTGCTCGTGCTCGTGCTCGTGCTCGAAAACACTGGGCTTTCACCTCGACCAAGCCAAAAGGAAGCGAAGGGTGTGATCGTCCATGATTGTGCGGCCACCTACGTTCGTCGCCGGGACGTTCAGGTGGCAGGAGGAATGCGCCATGGGCCAACGCAGGCACAGCGACGGCCATCGTCGTGGGGTCGGGACTGCGCTCGGAGCAGGATCG
>JAZDLZ010000474.1:0-2152 GCA_043801535.1 Pseudomonadota bacterium | reverse complement strand
CAGCAAGTCCGGGCTTTCTTGGCTATTCACGGTGTCTCGCTTGCACCCTGGTCTGGGCTACGAGAAACCTATGCCGAGCTCTATGCACTGCTCGGTCGCCGGCGGGACGATGCGACGTTCTGGGGAGCACTGGCCGGCTTGTTGCGACAGGTTGTGCCGGCGGCAAGGCTGGCTGCTGCCACGGCTGCATCGCCGTATCGGACGGAGCTATTGGACTCCTGGGATATCGAGGACCTGGTTCGCCGTCTTCGCTCTGCGCTCCCCGGTGGTGAGTCGTCCAGGGATGCCAGCGCGGTCGGCCAATTCACTGCCAAGCTGCCGGCAGCGGTGCTCGGGGGGTTTCTCCTTCTTGGCCTCGCAGCGTCGGGCTGTAATGGCTCGGACACCGGCAAGGCGGATGCAGCGTCGGTGGATGCCCGGCCGGTGGATGCGGTCCCGCCAATCGATACGCCACAGCCCAAGGACGCACAGTCGGCAGATTCGTCGCCAGTTGATGCTGCGCTCGGTGCGTGCGAGCTCGCCAGTGAGTCGATCCTGCGCGGAACGATCGAGAAATCCTCGCTCAGCGAGGATGAGAAGGCTGCGCTCTGCCAGTGCTTTGTTGCCTTGAACAAGAGCTGGTCTGATGGCTTGACCAGCCTTTTCGAGACGGGCAGTCCGGAGGAAATCGCTGCGGCGCTCGAGCGGCTCCTCACCTGCTGCAGCGAGCCCGGCGCGCTCGACTCCGACTACCAGCAAGTGAAGGACAAGTTCCTTGCCGATGTGCTGTGTCCGCCGGTCGCGGTCTACAAGGGTGTGTCGTTCGAATCGATGGTTTGAGCAGTAGCTGTCTCTCCGATTGGACAGATTGGACAGTAGATGAGCCTATCGATCGCAGCCCTGCTGCCGCGAGTGCCAGTCATTTGCTTCTGGGAGATCACCAACGCGTGCAACCTGCGTTGCATCCATTGCGAGGCGGACGCTGGTTGCGTCATTCCCGGCGAGCTCGATACCAGAGAGGCGTCCGTTCTCGCCGCTGACCTGGCGAGCGCAGGTTGTCGTGCCGTGTGCCTGACTGGCGGGGAACCGCTGGTACGCCCCGATTGGTCGATCCTGGCCCGCCGCCTTGTCGATGTCGGCGTGGCGGTGACGGTCATCACCAATGGTCTTCTCGTCGATCCGCCAACGATCGAGCGCATGATCGAGGCTGGGGTCACTGGCGTGTCGGTGTCGCTCGACGGCGAGCGCGACGTGCACGACGCGATCCGGGCGGCATCCGATCGCCGGGCCGGCTCGCGCTACGATGCGGCTGTCGTGGCGCTCGAATCGTTGGTCGCTTCGCCGCTGAAGACGGCGGTGATTACCCAGATCCACCGTCGCAACCTGGCTCCCGGCAGCCTCGAACGAATGCACGCTCTGCTCGTTACTCTCGGGGTCGACCTCTGGCAGCTCCAGTTGGCGATGCCTCTCGGCAGGCTTCTGCGGTTTCGCGAACGATACGTTATCGATCCCGAGGACATCCCTGCTCTCGAGGCTCGTCTGGCCAACCTCATTGCCGACGGTCGACTGGCAATTGCGATTGGCGACAACATCGGCTACTACGGTCCGCACGAGCCCAAGCTACGCGGATCCCAGAACGGAGCGACGAGATTCTGGATGGGATGCAGCGCGGGCTGCCGAGTCGTCGCCATCACCGCCGATGGCGGAGTGAAGGGATGTCCTTCCCATCCGCGGTCGTTCGTGGTTGGCAATGTTCGCGAAAAGAATTTCGCGGAGATCTGGGCGGACGACTCGCGATTCGCGTACAACACCGCCTGGCAGGAAGACCTCCTCGAAGCTGGTTGCCGGCGTTGTCCCTATCGTCGAATCTGTCGAGCCGGTTGCACGACGATGGCCTTCGCGGTCACCGGTACCGTCTACGACAACCCCTTTTGCACGCAGCGCAGCCTCTGCGTCACCGGTGACGGTTGCTAGACTTGCATCGGGCTACTCGCACGAGCACGATTGCGGACCGCAAGGCAAGAGCCCAGCGCAATGCGGGTGTGTCCCGATCGGTCAACGGGCTAGCCGTTCTCGGTCCCCTGTCCCTTGTTCCTAGTTCCTTGTTCAATTCCGACGACGACGAAGGGAACAAGGAACTAGGGACAAGGAACCAGGAACTGGAACAGCCCCC
>JAZDLZ010000448.1:0-3885 GCA_043801535.1 Pseudomonadota bacterium | reverse complement strand
GTCCGGCGATGGCAGGCTACTCTGCCTCTCAACCAAGCGGACCGGACTGGAAATTTGGGATCTCCATCGCGACGAATCGCTGCGTCGTGAGGAGCTCGCGATCGCCGATCTCGTTGCGGCTGATGACGCTTGCCTGGTTTTCGGCAACGGGACCGCACACCTCGTCCCGATAGCTGGTGCACCCCGCGCGCTCGCCAGCGCAGCAACCGCCATCGCATACCAGGAAGGAAGCATCCTGGTGGCTACCACCGACAGAATTCTCGTCCTCGATACTGCCGGCAGGCAGAAACAGCACTATCTGGTGGACAAGGGCGCAACCGCGATCGGCCAGGTCGGCGAGTACCTGGCAGTTGGCTATGACGCCGGCGACCTGGAGCTCTTGCCACTCGCTGCCACGGCGACGAAGCCCAGCTTCGGATTCGAGTCTGTGCCCGCCACTCCGGTTGTTCGTATCGTCGGAGGACCGACCGGAACCCTGATCGCGGGCTTCTCCGATGGCACGCTCGGAATGTGGGAATTACGGAATGGTGCTCGCCTCGACCAGTGGAAACTGCACGGGCCCGTCGTCTATCTGCAGACGGCTGGAAGCATGTTGATCGCAGCAACCGCCCTCGGCGACTACTTGGTGCTGGATCTCGCCACGTTCACCGATGACTACTGTCATGTTCTGCGGGAAATCTGGTCGAGCATCCCGGTCGTCTGGGAAAACGGCCTGCCTGTGGTCCGGGCACCGCCGACCCGTCATTCTTGCCGGAGAGCGAGCGCGTCGCGGCAGGAGGTAGGGCACTAGCATGTCAGCGGCATCCTCGAGTCATGGCGGCGGCCACGGATTCGGCAGCAGCGGCAGCAACAGCAAGAGCGGCGCCGGTGGCGCGCTTCATGCGCGAGGCGGAGCTCACTGCGCGCCTGTCGCACCCGCACATCGTGACGGTGTATGCGGTCGGAATGCACGAGGGCAGGCCGTATCTGGCGCTCGAGTATCTGGAGGGACAGAACCTTCGCCAGCGGATGGACGAGGAGCGGCCGGGCGTGCGCGAGTCGCTGCGTATCGTGCTGGCCATTGCCCAGGCGTTGGCCGAGGCGCACCGGCACCGGGTTCTGCACCGCGATCTCAAGCCGGACAATGTGATTCTCGCCAAGGATGGGCGGCTTCGGCTGGTCGATCTTGGATTGGCCAAGATGGCGGCTGCCGAGACGGTTTCGCAGACGACAGTTGGAGAGAGCGAAGTAGCGGCAGAAACGGTAGCCAGAAGGGAGGTAGCATACAGGGAGGAAGGCGGCGGGGACCAAGAAGACGGGGTGACCGAGGAGATAGTCGGTGAGAGTGAAGTGGCTTTTTGCGGGGCCACGGTGGCGGGGAAGGTGCGCGGCACGCCTGCCTACATGGCGCCCGAGCAATGGCGGGGAGAGGAATGTGGCGAGGCAACGGACATCTGGGCGCTCGGGGTGATCCTCTACGAGCTGCTGGCTGGTCGGCGACCGTACTTGGCGAGGAAGGCCGGTATTCTCGGCCTGGCGGTGGTGCAGCCCGAGCCAGTGCCGCCGCTGGCCACAAGCCAGGACATTCCACTCGACCTCGCGATGCTGGCCGGTCGCTGCCTGGAGAAGGAGGCAGCCAGGCGGCCCTCGGCCGCCCAGGTCGTCGACGAGCTCGATCGCCTGCTGTGGGAGGGCCGGCGTCACGTTCTCGCCGAACAGAGCCCTTTCCGCGGCCTCTTTCCATTCGCCGAGCGCCACGCAGATTTTTTCTTTGGTCGTGACAACGAGATCGCGGGCAGCTCCATTCGGGCCGCGAATCTGGCGCCGGCGGAAGGTCTGCGCGACACTGCTGGCGACCAGGATGCCTGGACGCTCCTGGTGGCATCGTGTGACGAGGGAGGGCTGGCCAAGCAACTGTGTGCGCGACCGGAGCTGCTTGGCGTCTTGCTTCACGACCTGGCAGCCCGGCAGAGGTGCAAGGTGCTGCTGTTCGTCGACCAACTCGAGGAAGTCCTCACGATGGTTGCTGATCCAACGGCGCGAGAGGCATTCATCCGTGCCATTTGCGGTGTTGCCGACCATCCGTCGAGCCCGGTGCCCGTTCGATCTGGCGCACCCAAGCCAACCCACAACTTCAAGGGAGCACCGTCGTGCGCGGTGACCCGCCTTGCGGCTGGTCCGGCAGGAACACTGGTCGGTGGCTATGCCAACGGCACGGTCATTCTGTGGACGATTGCCGACGGTGCTGCGCTCGAGTCGGCCAAGCTGCACGGCCCAATCTGGCACCTGCTCTACACCAGCGACAGGCTGATCGCGGCGACGGAAGTCGGGCAGTATCTGGTCTGGGATTTGCGCGCCTTTCACGAGGAGTACTGTGACCTGATGCGCAAAGTGTGGCGGTCGATTCCGGTCGTCTGGGAGAGCGGGCTGCCAGTGAGTAGGCGGTCGCTACCCGATCACCGCTGCGCCACCAAGGGAGGGTTTCAGCGTCGATGAGCACGTCGGAGGAGAGCTGAAGATGGGCACCGCGGCACCCGAGGACACCGTGCTTCGACCAGACATGCGCCACAGTCTGTCGCGTGTCCGGATTCCGGCCGGGTGTCCGGTCGGCTGTCCGGGAAAGTGTCCGGTCTTCGCAAGGATTCGTCCGGCCTTCCGTCGGATGTAGGCGAGATTGCTTGCTGGTGTGTCGTGGCATGAAGACTGCTTGTCACTGCCCTCATCATGCCCTCTATCGAGCACGAGGCGCTCGCCCTCCTATTTCGCGAGCGACCAACGCTGGCTGCCGAGCTGGTTCGCGATGTCCTGGGAGTGACCATCCCGACGTACTCTGCTGCCAGACTGGATCACGCGGACTTCACCCAGATCACTCCCACCGAGTACCGAGCCGACGTTGCAGTCTTGTTTTCCGGCGAGCAACCGGTCTTCGGCATCGTCGTCGAGGTCCAGCTCTCCCGCGACGACGACAAGCAGTGGGTCTGGCCACTCTATGCTGCCGCCCTGCGCGCCCGCCGCCGCTGCGCAGCTTGCTTGCTGGTGGTCGCGCCTGACGAAGAGGTGGCCAAATGGGCGTGCAGGTGCATCGCCGCGGGCCCTGGCTGGGACTTCACCCCACAAGTGGTCAGCGCAAGGGCGATGCCTGTGGTTACGGAGCATGAACGCGCCTGTGCGGCTCCCGAGTTGGCGGTCTTGTCGGCAATCGCCCATGGCAACGGCGAGCAGGGTTTGGCAGTCGCTACCGTAGCCATTGCCGCCTCCGCAGGCCTCGACGCCGAGCGGGCCACGCTGTACATTAGTCTTATCTACGACGCGCTGGGCCAGGCTGCTCGGCTCGCCTTGGAGGCTGCGATGGTGATGAACATGAAGGCGGACCCGGAACGGAAGAACGAGCACGAGTTCGTGCGAGAGTTCGTGGACGCAGTGCAGAAGGACATTGCGATTGGCCGAGCAGAAGGCCGAGCAGAAGGCCGGGCCGAGGGCCGTGAAGAGGGCCGTGAAGAAGGTCGTGAAGAAGGTCGGGCAGAATCCTTGCTGTTCCTGCTCGCGGCACGCCAGCTTTCAGTGAACGAGGCCCAGCGCGCCCGGATTCTTGCCTGTCGCGATCGCGACCAGCTCGAACGCTGGATCCGTTGCGCGATCACTGTAGATTCTGTCGACGAGCTGCTTGCAGGCACCTAGCCTGCACCCGTCTGGTCTACTTATTCCACAATGCCAATCCATCATGATTCCAAACTGTTGTACCGGAAAAGCTCGAAATTTCTCACCTGCGCCATTCACGCAGCCTCTCGGTGGTAGAACTTGAGCAGTCCACCGATTCGCTTGTCAACGTAGCCACCAACTAGGGCCAGTGCTTCTACCGCTCTCATCGCGTCACTCCTTTTTTGCGGCCATGGATGACTAACCTGC
>JAZDLZ010000441.1:0-7302 GCA_043801535.1 Pseudomonadota bacterium | reverse complement strand
GCAGGCGCTTGATTGCAACTCGGCGCTCGCCTGCCGTGGTGACCATGGTTGCCAGGTGAACCACCGCCATGCCCCCACTGCCGAGTGGCCGTTGAATTCGATATTCTGGCTCCCTCCGCACCAAGGCCATAGGAAAAATATACCACGCGACAGCGTCATGGCTGGTGCTTGGATAGCATCCCTATCCCGGAGAGCGACAGGGTAACGGCACCGCCCACGCCTTGCCCTGATTGCTTAGGAGGCGCGCTAGCGCCATTTTGGGGTCATCACGTCGAGGCTGGCAAAATGACTGGCATTGCTGCTAGGCTGGCCCGGCGCTGGCGCGCGCTCCCATGGCAAAACGACACAAAGTACTCCTCTTCATACCCAACCTCCAACAGGGAGGCGCAGAGCGACAGATTCTCGAGCTGATGGTGAGGCTCCCGGAACGCTTCGAACCGGTACTGTGCCTCTACCACGATGTCATTCACTATCGGCAGTACCTACCTCCGTCGCAACCGCGCCACGTTCTTGGCGTCAAGAGAATGGGCATCAAGGGACTGCGCCGGCTCATATCCGTCCTGCGCGAGGAAAAACCGGCGATCCTCCACTCCTATCGAGACATGGCCAATTTCTGGGCCCGGCTGGCAGCGATCGCCGCACCAGTCCCGGTCGTGCTGACGAGCGTTCGCAATCGGCGCATAGAGCTCCTCCATGCGATTTCCGAGCCGTTCTTGTCGCGGATCAGCGACCGGGTCCTCACCAATTCAGAAGGAGTAAAGCGCGAGCTCATCAAAAGAGCACATGTAAACGAGAACCGGATTCAGGTCCTTCACAATTTCGTCGACCTTACCCAATTCCGTCCACCAACGGACGACGAGCGGCGTGCTGCTCGGGCGCGCTGGGGCCTTGCTGACGACGAAATCGCGCTCCTCTTGCCGGGGCGCGTTGGCCGGCAGAAAAACCACATCGGCCTGACGCTTGCGCTCCGCCACCTCCGGCGCCGTGGTTTGCTGCCGCCAAACCTCCGCCTCGTTCTCGCCGGACGGATCAATGAGCGTCTCGTTGCCGCCGTTCTGTCGCGCCTCTGGTCCTTCTTCGACCTCGCAGCGCAGATTCGCCAGCTCGGAACAGTCTCGAGCGCTGACATGCCAACCCTCTACCACGCTGCCGACGTGCTGGTCCTGCCCTCGCTGTACGAAGGACTACCAAACGCGGTCATCGAAGGACACGCCTCGGGATTGCCGGCGGTGGTCTCGCGGGCAGCCAATGCCGATGGCCTTGTTCTCGACGGGGAGAGCGGCTACGAGGTCGGCACCTTCGACGTGGGCGGGCTGGCTGCGGCGATCGGCCGAATCGTTGCGCTGGCGCCCGAGGAACGGCGCCGCATGGGCGCTGTCGGACGAGACCACCTTGCTACTCGCTTTCATCCCGACCGCGTCCTGGGTGAGACCGTCGAGCTATACGACCATCTGCTTGCCCTGAAGGGGCTTGCCTGATGTGCGGGATCGCAGGTCTTCTCGCGCCCCAACCCGACGCTCGTCCCCGTCCCGGCGCCATCGACCTACTGACGAGCGCGATGGTGCATCGCGGTCCGGACGGAGCTGGCAGCTACGAAGACGGGCCAATCGCGCTCGGTCACCGCCGGCTGGCGATCATCGACCTCTCGGAGAACGGCCGCCAGCCCATGTTCAACGAGGACGGCGGGGTGGTCATTGTCGTCAACGGCGAAATCTACAATCACCGGGAGCTGCGCCGCGACCTCGAAGCGCGCGGGCACCTGTTTCGCAGCCAATCGGACTCCGAAATCATCGCCCACCTGTTCGAGGAAGAGGGCGCCCGCCTGCCCGAGCTGCTGCGAGGAATGTTTGCCTTCGCGGTCTGGGACCGAAGGCGCCAGCATCTCCTCCTGGCGCGCGACCGCTATGGCGAAAAGCCACTCTACTGGACGAGCGGACCGCACGGACTGGCATTCGCCTCGGAGATCGCTGCCCTCCTGGCCTACGAAGAGCTGCCAGCAACGCTCGACCTCGCATCGCTCGACGCCTACCTCGCGCTCCAATACGTGCCGAGCCCGCGAACGATTTTCCGCGAGATTCACAAGCTCCCGCCCGGTCACCTGCTCGAGATCGAGTGCGGCGGGTCCCCCGTCGTAAGGCCGTACTACCGTACCGACTACACTCCCGCGCCTTGCCTTCCCGAGGCAGAGGTCCTGAAGCAGGTCCGCGAGACAGTCGAGGAGTCGGTGCGCCTACGCCTGATGTCCGACGTTCCTCTTGGTGCGTTCCTGTCGGGCGGGGTCGACTCGTCGATCGTTGTCGCGTGCATGGCACAGGCGTCGAGCCAGCGAGTAAAGACGTTCTCGATCGGCTTCCCGAACGCCGGCGACAGCGAGCTCGAATACGCCCGGCTCGTGGCCAGACGCTGGAACACCGAGCATCACGAACAAATCGTCAGCCCAGACATGGTGGGGGTGCTGCCGGCGATTGCGCGCCATCACGGCGAGCCATTCGGCGATCCGTCGGCGGTCCCGACCTACTACCTATCCCAGATGACTCGGCGCCACGTTACCGTCGTGCTCTCCGGCGACGCCGGGGACGAAGCGTTCGGCGGCTACCGGCGCTACGTCTGGGCGCACGTCGCCCACCAGATCCGACGTCTACCCGCACCGTTCGTCGGCATGGCGGCCAGACTGCTCGGTCTGGTTCCCGGCGGCGAGGCTCGTTGGCTACGCGAGTACGGCCGCCACCTCGTGGTCGACGAGGCGGCCCGCTATCTTCGATTCATCTGCCACTTTTCGACCGCCGAGAAAGCCGCGCTCTATGCTCCCGAGCTCGCTGCCTGCTTGGCCAAGCACGGAGACAGCGACGGACACGGCGTCAAAGGGAGCACGGGAGCAAGAGACGAAGATCAGACCGTGCTCCGCTTCGCCGAAATACTCGCGGCAAGCCATGCCGGCGACGCACTCGGACGGCTCATGGACCTGGATCTCCACACCTACCTCCCCGACGATATCCTGACCAAAGTCGACATCGCGAGCATGGCACACTCCCTCGAATCGCGTGCCCCGCTCGTCGACCATCACGTTCTCGGGATGGCGGCCGGATTGCCGAGCAACCTCAAGATCCGGCGGCTGAAAGGCAAGCTGATCCTCAAACGGGCCTTTGCCGACCTCATCCCCAAGCCGATCCTCACCCGCAGCAAAAAAGGCTTCTCCTTGCCGCTCGCCCGCTGGTTCCGCGGCGATCTCGGCAAGGTCGCTCGCGAAGCCTTGACCGACAGCCGCGCCCGAGCACGAGGCCTCTTCCGCCCCGAGGCTGTTGCCTCACTCCTGGACCGACACCAGGCTGGCGAAAGCCACGGCGAACGACTCTGGAACCTTCTCGTCCTCGAGACGTGGTTCCGCGAGCTCGTCGATGGCCGGGCCTCGTTCGCCGCGGAAATCCGCCGCCGGGCCGAGGAGCACAGCGCGGTTCACGCCGCTGACAAGCGTGCCGGATGCTGCAGCGCGACACGTCGTCATGGTCGATAGTCCAGCGCCGCAGCAGCCGCAGCAGGATGGCTCGGGCGCGATTGGCGACAGCCAGGAAACGCGACGAGCTGGCCCCACGCTCGACGAGCGCCAGGTCAAACGACAGGTCGGTCGTGGGCTGGCCTGGGTCGGAGGTGCAAGCTCGGCAATCGGCGTTCTCGACCTGGTCGTCGGATTCCTGCTCACGATCTTTTGGCTATCGCCCGCCGAATTCGGAGTGGCGATTCTCGCGACCTGGCTGTTCCCGGTCTTCGATCTGTTCACCGACGCAGGGCTCTCATCGGCGATTATCCAGGGAGAGGCAACGAAAGACGAGACACTCACTAGCCTCTTCGTGATGAACCTGTTTCTCTCGGCGCTCGCCGCTGCCTTGATTCTCCTCGGTGCCGGCGTTCTGACCGGCCACCCGACCGCGGCCGCCATACTCCGCATCTATTCGGCCAAGCTCGTCTTCCACAATAGCTACTTCATCCCCCAGGCGCTTCTGAAGCGCGAGCTGAGATTCAAGGAGCTTTCGCTGGTCCGTGTCGGCGCCAATATCGCCAACTCGCTCGGCAAGGTCGTGTTCGCGGCCACCGGCTTCGGCGCCTGGTGTTTCCTCTTCGGACACCTTGCCCATACCCTCGTCACGGCGATTGGCATCCAGTACTTCCGTCCGTGGCGACCCCGGTTTCCCCTGCGCCTGCGCGAATCAGCACCCTACGTGAAATTCGGCCTCAAAACCGCAGCGCGGGAGATCCTCTTCCACTTCTACACCAACGTCGACTACCGAGTCGTCTACGCCTTTTTCGGCGAGGCCGCGACAGGCGTGTACCGCTTTGCCTACGAACGAGTGCTCGACTCGGTACGGACGATCTCCCTCGTCGTGACCGACGTGGCTTTCCCGACCTTCGCGAGACTCGCGTCCCGTCGTCAGGCGCTCATCGAGCAGTTCATTGGCTTTACCCGTGCCAACCTGGCAGTCATCGTGCCGATCATGGCATTCTTGGCAATCGAGGGAGATGACTTCATCCGGTTGATCTGGCCCGACGAAAGATGGCTAGGCGCAGTCCCGGCCATGCGCATCTTCTGCCTGGTAGGAGTGCTGCGAGCCCTCTCCTTTGTGGTACCGCCGCTCTTCGACGGTCTTGGCAAACCGACCGTGCCACTCCTTTACACTGCCTTCGCTGCCACCCTCCTGCCGTGCTCGTATCTCCTCGGTGCCTGGCTTCTCGGTCCCCATTTCGGACACCTCTCGGTCGCCATCGCTTGGACGATTGGCTACCCGATCGCCTTCCTCCTCCTTTTCTGGCTCGCACTCTCGATCCTCGAGCTGCCGGTCTGGCGCTATCTACGGCGCGTGCTCGGAATCCCGCTCTGCGTCGCCGCTGCCTCGGTGCCCGCACTCGCCGTCAGAGTCCTGCTCGACGGCCGGCACCCGGGCCTGCGACTGGCAGCCGTGACTGTCACTCTCGCGGCCGCTCTCCTTCCGCTCCTGGCCCGCTTCGAGGGAATCACTCGTCGCTCCATCGCCGATGCCGTGCGCGGAGGTCCGGGTAACTAGGGGTCGCCGCCGAGAAAATGGAAACATGACGCGGGACGCGGGCGCCACTTGACTGCTCCCATCCGTCCGCTAGGCTGTCGGCCCAATGATCGACGCCTGTATCCTTCTCACCATCGGCGCACCTCGCACAACGATCGCCGGGCTCACCGTGCTTGACCGCAACGCAGCAGTCCTCTTCCGGGCTGGAATCAGACGCCTGCTGGTCGTGGGCAACGAAGACGACAAGCTCGTAGTCAGGTTCCCTCGACCGACTCCCGGAACCACTGTCGAACATCTTGCCACCGTGGAGGACGCCATGGCGATCGCCGCCGGTCCAGTGGCAATTGCCTCTTGCGAGTCGATCTACGATCCTGCCCAGGTCCGCCTGACGATCGCAACGGTTGATGCATCACGACACCTCGCGACAGCAACAGCAACAGCAATAGGCGCCGCTGCCGCCGCCGCCGCCGAACCGCGACTGGTTGTGCTTTCGCAGCTGCACGACGTACGAACCCCTGCTGCCTGCCAGGAGGCAGAACGGCTGCTCTTTCGTTCCCTACGCAAACCAGTCGATGGCTGGGTGTCGCGGAACATCAACCGCTATCTGTCCCTGTCGGTCACCAGATTCCTGGTCAAGACTAGCGTGACACCGAATCAACTAACCATCGTCACCAGCTTGATCGGAGCCCTCGGAGTATGGCTCGTGCTCCGCAGCACCTGGACTTCCGTGGCAGCGGGCGCGGTTCTCGTGCAGCTCCAGTCGGTTCTCGACGGATGCGACGGCGAAGTCGCTCGTCTGAAGTTTCA
Organism: Pseudomonadota bacterium; assembly: GCA_043801535.1. Classification (GTDB taxonomy): domain Bacteria; phylum Myxococcota_A; class Polyangia; order Haliangiales; family SHYZ01; genus JAZDLZ01. Next base: position 1,462 of record JAZDLZ010000441.1, on the reverse strand, counting down.
ATCGTCGCGGTTCGGCGAATGGCTCGACAACGTGCTCGACGATTTCGTCAACATCGGCTTCGGACTGGCGCTTGGCATTGCCTCCGCCAAGCTCTTCGGCAGCAGCCTCTACTGCTGGCTAGGGGCGACCGCCGCCGTCTCGTTTCTCGCCTACAACTCGCTGGTCTACGCCCAGCTCGCCTTGGTGCACCACACCGGAAATCCATTCGCCTTCCGTTGGTGGTTCCAACGCGAAGGCGCCGACCTCACCAGAACACTAGGGCAAGCTGGCGGCATTGGCCGAATCGGAGCAGTCCTGCGGACACTAGGCCGAAGAGACACCTTTCTCCTCTGCTTCATGCTGCTCGCCATTGTCCGTCTCCCTCACATCGCCGTTGTCTGGTACGCGGCGGTTGGAATTGCCGACCTCTTGCTCACCCTGGCTCACCTTGTCGTTCGTATTGGCGAACGTCGTTGACGATGACGTTGCCCCCACCGCCAACGTCGAGGCGTCTGACTTCCTCACCAGTCCGCACCTGGTGCAGCCAAACGGTGCTCGTGCGACCACCCCGCGCTAGTAGGCCCCCATCGGGGCTGAAAGCAACGGTGCCCATCTGCTCCTGCGCTGGCAGAGCTCGCTCCAATAGCCCGGAAGGGAGCGACCAGATACGTACCGACTTGTCGAAGCTCGCCGATACCAGGCGCCTGCCATCGGAGCTGATCGCAACCCGTGGAATCGTGCCGCCGTGTCCGGCCAGCGCCATGGAGTGGCCAGCCCGAAATCCAGCACCCGTACCCCGCCATCCCTGGTTAGAAGAACATTTTCCGGCTTCAAATCGCGGTGCAGCACCTGATGGCGATGCGCTTCAGCCAGCGCCTGAGCAATCGCTAAACCGATGCGCATTGCCTCCCTGACACCCGGCCGTTCCTCTTGGAGACGCTGGCGCAGATCGCGGCTTTCCAGGAATTCCCGCGCCAGATACGGCCCGCCCGCGAACTCGCCAACCCGATACACCGTCACGATATTCAGATGGTTGAGGCTGGCGGTGAGCTGCGCCTCGCGCACGAAGCGATTCGCGACCTCACCCGCCCGAAAAGCACGGGGGCGCACGAGCTTGAGCGCTACCTTGCGCCCCAGCTTGGTGTCTCGCGCCAAGTACACCTGTCCCATCCCGCCCTGACCGACCAGTCGCACCACTCTGAACTCATCAACCATCGTGCCGGCTACCAGCACTGGATCTCGATCGATCGCCGTCGTCCAAGTCGTCATCTGACCAGCGCTCCCCCGGGCAAGCAGGCTGCGGCACTCACACCCTTTCCGCCATGCAGACGAACAGAGGCACGAACTGGCAGTAGTACCCGACCGTCGCCGATCCCGCGGACGACTCGGCGTCGTCGATCGCAGCGTGGCAGACCGCGACCTCGCTCGCTCCCGCTGGCAGACCGGCAGCTACTATCTTGGCGACCTGCCGCGCTCGATCGA
>JAZDLZ010000440.1:0-3775 GCA_043801535.1 Pseudomonadota bacterium | reverse complement strand
AGCATCTGGTCCTCTTGGCGTCTCGAGTCTGGTATCTCGAGTCTGGTAGCCTGGCTGTTGGCGGTTTTCGAATCACCACAGGCGTAGCTGCTTGGAGGCTGCCGTGGGCTCTCGCTGCCGCCGCGCTGTTTGTGATTGCTCGAGCAGAGCACGTTCGATGTCGGCGAGAAACGGCGACGGCGAGGATTCCTCGATTCTGCCGGCGCGCGCTCGGCGCCGGGCGTGACACAGCACGAGGTGCGATTGCGCCCTGGTCATGCCTACGAAAAGAAGTCGGCGTTCTTCCTCGACGTTGGCGAGCGTGCTGGCCGGGGACTTGCCCTTTCTGAGGCGCAGCGGAAGGATGCCGTCCTCGAGCCCGGTGATGAGCACGACCGGGAATTCGAGACCTTTGGCGGCATGCAGGGTCAGCAGGGAGACGCGGTCGGCGCGTGGATCCCAGGTGTCGATCTCCGCGCCGAGAGCGAGCTCGGCGAGAAAGCCAGTCAAGTCGGCACCGTGTTTGGCGGCTATCGGCTCGAGAAGCTCGACAGCCTCGACGAGCAGCTCCGACTGGCCAGTCGGCCTGAGCTCGGCCGTGGCGTGGTCGCCGGCAGCCGCATCGAGACGAGTCGCAGCACACGTCAAGAGGTCGCCAACCGGGCGCTCGTCGAATCCTGGCAGGGAGCTCTGGGAGCCGGCTTCCCGGATTGCCGCAACTAGCTTGCGCACTCCCTCGAGCTCGAGGAGACGGTTGTGCGAGCGTTTCTGAAACGGGATGCCGGCGCGCTGCATGGCTTCGCCGAGCAGGGCTGCTTGGGCGTCCATGCGATAGAGCACGGCAAAGTCGGCAAAGGAGTAGTCGCCCGACGCGGCATCCCCGCACGAACGACCGCTGTCGAGGGAAAAGAACGACCAGCCGCCGAGCATTTTTTCCATGGTATGGACGACGAATTCCGCTTCGGCACGGTCGGTGGCAGCCTGGTGAACGAGGATCCGCGGTGCCGACGGTGACTCGCGGCACGACAGCAGCGAGCGGTCGCGGCACAGGGTGGTCGGAGCGATAGCCTGGAGAGCTGCCCCGACGATCGTCTTGCTCGAACGGTAGTTGCGGGCTAGCTGAATGATGCGTGCTGCCGGATAGTCGTTCTGGAAGCGAAGGAAGTAGCCGACGTCGGCGCCGCGAAAGCTGTAGATGGCCTGGTCGGGATCGCCGATCGCGCAGAGGTTGTCGTCTGCCGGAGCGAGCAGGCGCACCAATCGATACTGGAGATCGTCGATGTCCTGGTACTCGTCGATGGCGAGGAACCGATGGTGGCGCCGGTGATCGGCGGCGAGATCTGGGCTCGCCGCGAGGAGGCGCACTGGCAGCACGAGCAAGTCGTCGAGGTCGATCGTGCCGTGGTCAGTCAGATGCCGCTGATAGCGCTGCAGGAGCTCGTGAGTGTCTTCCCGGGAATGATTCCCTCGACTGCCGCTCTCTTCCACGAGGGGGGGCGTGCCGCACCTGCTGTCTGCCTGGTCCGCGCCCGTAGCCTCGAAATGAGCGGGTCCAGTGGTGGTCTGCAAGGTGCTGCGCTTCAGTTGCGAGAGCACCCTGGCATGACGCTCTGTGCTGGCTGCCCGACCTCCTCCCAGCAGCGTCTGGATTATCTCGAGCCTCTCGGAGTCGCCGATGATGCGGGGGGAGGGCGGTAGTCCCAGACGGGCGGCATGCTCGCGCACCAGACGAAATCCCAGGCCGTGGAAGGTCGTTACGGGAACACTGGCGGCGGCATGGGGAATCAGCTTGTCGAGCCGCGCGCGCATCTCCTCGGCGGCTCTCCTGGTGAAGGTCAATGCCAGGCAGCTCTCCGGCGGGAATCCGCCTGCCGTAATCAGGTGGGCGAGACGGCTAGTGAGAGTCCGAGTCTTTCCCGTGCCTGGTCCAGCGATGATCAGCAAGGGACCGTTCTCGGCGAGCACTGCCGTCCGCTGCTCGGGGTCGAGCATGGCAAGCAGGCTCGTTGTGGCCGAGCCCGCCTCCAGGTGCTCGGGTGGAGCGCTCTCCGTCTTTGGCGCGCTCCGCGAGGGCAGAGGACCATGCAAGATGGTTGTCGGCTGATCTCCGGTTGGCTCCGCTGCCGCCGGAGAGGTCGCCGTCACTGTATTCGGTGCAGGTTCGGCTGCCGACGGTGGCGTTTTTGCTGGCATGGCGAAAAGGAATCGGCCCGCCATCATGTCGTCGAGCTCGCCGGGCTCGAACAGACGAATCTGCCCGTATTCTCCGTCGTAGCCTGCCTGGCGAATGACCTGGCCGCGGCGCAGTCGCCGGATCGCTTCGACCAGCAGCTCGGACGCCGATCCCGCGATCGTCTCGATTGGCAGATCGAGGAGAATTGCCAGCTCTGGGCCTAGTTGATCGCGAATTGCCGCGACCTGGGCAATGACCGATTTGCTCCCGGCGCCAACCCGGCGGATCTCGCCCACGATCTCGGCCAGTGGCACGAGAGAGCGGAAGGCTCCGGCTGTGGGGGGGCGAGGTCCCTCTGGTCTGCTGGTAAGCTCCTCGACTCGGTGCATTACTCCGATCGTCACTGGGTGACCACAGCTCGGGCAACGACCACCGAGACGGCGAGTCTCGGCTGGCTCGAGCCGGATGCGACAAGCTCGGTGCCCGTCGAGGTGGTACTTTCCTTCCTCGGGGAAGAACTCGAGAGTACCTTCGTAGCCAGAGCCATTCTCCAAGGCGTGCCGCATCGAGAAATAGTCGACCTCGCAGGTGAGCACCGATGCCTCGCGGCCCAGCATCGGCGGAGAGTGGGCGTCGGAGCTGCTGATCAGGCGATAGCGGTCGAGCGACTCCACCCGCCAGTTCATCGGCGGATCGGACGACAGACCCGTCTCGGCAGCAAAGACGTGATCGGCCAGGTCCCCGTAGCAGGCGGCAATGCTGTCCCATCCCGATTTGGAGCCGAGCACCGCAAACCAGGGGGTCCAGATGTGAGCGGGGACCAGGAAGGCTCCGTCGCCGCTTTCGAGAACCATCTCGAGCAGGTGACGCGAGTCCAGTCCCAGAATCGGTCGGCCGTCCGAGGAGAGATTGCCAACCGCCTCTAGCTTGCGACGGAGTCGGCCAGCGGTCTCGAAATCCGGCGCGTAGACGAGGTGGTGGATCTTGCGGGTGCGGTTCTCTTTCTTGTAGATGGTCGCGATCTCCACCGACAGGAGAAAGCGGGGCGGGCGTTGGCACGACCGTGGTAGCTCGCGTTCCACGCTCTTTTCTAGCCCGGGCTCCAGACGCCACAGTCCTGGCTCGGCAGGCACGAGCTTCTCCTGCAGCTCGCGGAACCAGGCTGGATGGGTGAAGTCGCCGGTCGCTACTACGTCCAAGCCCTTTCGTTGTGCCCAGCCTGCAAGATGCTCGAGATCGCAGTCCTGGCTCGTCGCCCGTGAGTATTTGGAATGGATGTGAAGGTCAGCGTAGAAGCGCATTGAGACTCCAGCGGACCCTTGCCTGGCCGCTCGCCGTATCCTATTACCCAAAGCTGGCGGCTGATAGCCTATCCGGGTACCAGCTCACTCCTTGGGACGGTGGACAGGTGCCCCTCTTGCCGCAGTACGAGGAGGCATGGGGTGTGAACAAAAGCCGTTGGTCGTGCTGTTCCCGGTCCCTTGTTCCTAGTTCCTAGTTCCTTGTTCCTTGCCACGCAACCATCAGCTGCATGGCGGCGATAAACAGATTATGGAACGTCCAATTGAACTAGGAACTAGGAGCAGAGGACAGAGGGCCGAGAACGGCCCGCGTCGCAAGGGC
>JAZDLZ010000430.1:0-2249 GCA_043801535.1 Pseudomonadota bacterium | reverse complement strand
CGCCCGGGTGATCGTCGAGTAACCATTCGGGTGCAGATCCTTCGCGTCGACAGCATTCGTTCGTGATTCCGGCGAGCTCGGTGCCGTCCGAAACGAAACCATCGAAGGCCAGGTATCAGCGGATGCTCTGGCCAGCGTCCGGGACTCTCCGCAATCCGTGCGATCGCCCGGTCGTACTCGGCCAGGAATCGTTCTCCGACGGCAGGGCTGCGTGCCGAGAACCAGGCCCGGGCCGCCTGCGCCTCGATGGCAGCCTCGGGGTGGATGACAATCAACGGTCCCTGCAAGATGGGTCGCTCGCGACAATGCGACGAGCTTCCTCGGCGCTCAGTCCTCTCACTATTCCGTCACGGAGCTCGCGAGACCGGCGTTCGATCTCCTCAGTCCAGGCAGCCTGGATCTCTTCCTCGTCGCCGTCCTGTCCTTGGTGGTCATCGTCTCGTTCGTTTTCGTCCCGATCGTCGTCGTCTGCAATGCTCGCAAGAAGCTCCTCGGCGATTGCCATCCGCTCGCGCGCTGGTAGCTTCAGAGCCTCACTCAGGACATCTCGCATGTCGAGCCCGTGCACCATAGTGTACTCAATTGTAGCACTCGGCGACAGCGCGGCAATGCTTCCTTCTCGACTTGGCTCGTCTTTGCCAGCAGGCTTCGGGCGGCCAGGCTTTGTTGTCCATCGGCGTCCCCCGCGCTGCTACGGTTTGAGGCGGTAGTCGTGCTCGACCACCGCGGCGATGTCCGGTCCCTTCCAGTAGGGTTTGATCCACCGAGTCTCCTTGTTCTTCCAGTCCGGATTCGCCTTGCGCCAGTGGCCGCGCACCATGAACCGTTTCATGATAGTGCGACCGGACTGGGACTTGGCGAGCTCCTGGAAGCGGCGTACCCGCGAGATTTCGATGTGCCCCGGCAGGAAAAAGACGTTCTCCGACGAGAGAAGCTCCCCGCCTCCCTGGTTCGTCAAGCTGTGCGGTTTCCCGCCTTTCTTCGTCTTGTCCTTGCCAGTGGGCTGTTGCGCGGGCCGATTCGCCGGCTGGAGGATGATTGGCTCCAGGTGGGCGGCGGTCGAGTAGAGGATTGCGTTGACGACCAGGTGGACGAGCTTCTTGAGCTCGGGGGAGTGGAACACGGCGTCGAGCCGGCCAGCGTCTATCTCGGGGAAGTGGCTGTCGAGAATGGCGTCGAGGTGGTCGTCTGGCCGCACGCAGAGGTCGCGGCTGATGAGGTATGGCCACTTGGGGAGGCCGGCGTCGAACATGAATGCCAAGGTGATGCCCTGCACTTCGTCGTTGGCACCGCCCTGCGTGCGGGTGACGTGCACGGTGATGATGCGCAGCTCCTGGTCGCGGAAGGAGCATTCGTACTCGAGGCCGAGCAAGCTTTCGCCGAGCTCGAGGGTGCCGCGGTCGGTGAACACGAAGGCACAGGAGGCGAAGGGCAGCTTCAGGCAGTTTCCGGTGATGTCGAGGTCGGTCTGGGAGAGTAGGAAGGCAAGCGATTCGTCGACCCAGAAGGTCTTGCGACCGCAGAGCTCGAAATTGACACCGAGGAAGAGGTGGTGGCCGAGGGTGTTGGCGTCGTCGACGGCGTACTGTTCGGTGGTGCCGCTGGCCATGCAGCGGAGTGCGTGGGTCTTGAGAAAGGAGTCGACGGTCTTGAGTCCGGCGAGCTCGTCTGTTTGCACGACGCGCTCGATCTCCCACCGGTCGTGGCGCAGCAATCGAGCTGTTTCCTTGACCACCTCGCCAAATCCCGGGACCTCCTGCTTCATGACCTCGTGTGCCATGAGCGGCAGGCGGTGGCGTTTCTCTTTCAGCAGGGCGCGGTCAGGCCGGTCTGTCTCTGATGAGGACGGCTGCTGTTTTGGTTGCTCGTCGGGATTGCCAAGTGGCAAGGGTTTTCTGGCTTTCGAGGTATCGGTCTGCTCTTTGATGAAGCGCCGGATCTGCTCGCCAACCTTCTCGTTGAAGCCGTCGATGGCGCCTTCGACGTCGACGACCGATGGCCGGTCGCTTCTTCCTCCTGGGGATTCTGGCGGTAGCGACGGAATCTCGTCGCTATTGAGCGTTTTCCCGGACAGGCTCTTCAGCTCGTCGGTGCGGTGCTGTACTAGCCGTCCGAGCAGGCGTTCGAGAAAGAGCTTCCCTGCCTGGAGGCGCCGGTGCGACACCGTTTTCAGGCTGAGGCGCACGGTGCGGAGCTCGATTTCGCCGAGTACCTCCCCGGTCATGCCCATGCCGGCACTGGCTCCGGCG
>JAZDLZ010000367.1:0-4676 GCA_043801535.1 Pseudomonadota bacterium | reverse complement strand
CGTTGGCCCGTTTCTTGAGGTCAGCGACGAAGTCATCCATGGCCTTGGTTCTCTTCTCTCGAGCGAGTCGGCTCTGGATGAGACGTTTCACCTCGTCGAAAGTCTTCGACGTGGCCTTGTGCCGGCCGGTCTGCTTGATGATGTAGTAGCCCGAGCCGGTCTGAACCGGCCCAGCGACGTCACCGAAGGTCTCGAGCTCGAAAGCAGCCTTCACCACCTCGGCGGGGATCTCGGTGGTCGTCGCCGCAAAGAATCGCAGGTCGCCGCCGCTAACCTTGGTGCGCTCGTCCTCGGAGTGTTTTTCGACGAGCTCTCTGAAAGCCTTGGCATCCTGCTTGTCGAGGCTCTTGGCTTTGCCAGCCACTGTGGCGGCGAGCGCCTTGTCCTTGATCACGACCGCCGAAACCCGGACTTCCTCGGGCCGGTTGTACTCGGTGGTGTGCTCGTCGTAGTACTTGCGCAGCTCCTCCTCGGGCACCTCTTCCATCTTCTCGTTGTCGAAGGCCTCTTTCATGAGCCGGCGAATCATCTCCTGCTTCATGCTGCGCACGACCTCGGGATCCTTGTCCAGCCCGCGCCGTGCCGCCTCCTTGGCGAGCACCTCGAAACGAACCATGTTGTCGAGGAACTCTTTCTTGCGCTCGATGGAGTTGTAGCTGGCTCTCAGATAGGGAGATTGTTTGTTGAGGTTTTTTTGGAATTCGTCGACGGTGATCTTGACGTTCTCGATCTCCGCCAATACCTCCGACGAATCGCCGCTCGACTGGCCGGCAGAGCCCTTGCCCTGTTTGGTTCCTGTTTCGTTGGTCTTGCCGCAGGCGGCGTGGCCGACGATGGTGAGCATCAGACCGGCTCCTGCCACTGCGCCGAAGACAGCGGATCGCATTTGCATCATCGCGCTTTTCCTCTCTGTCGGTCGCCGCTTGACCGGTTGTCGGGCAAGCAGCATCGCTATAGGGGATACCTGGAACTGAACTAACTAGTTGTCGCTTCTTTCCTCCTTGTCCACCACCAGGTTCGCGCCTGTCCGGCCACGGACCTGGGACTATTGGTCATCGCCCGCAGAATCGTTAGCACATTCCAATAGCTCGAGCAAGCACTGCCTTACGGTCCGCATCCGGTCGAGCTTCTCTTGCTCGCTGAAGGAACGCAAAAGCCGCATGTCGGGCGTGAGGCGATAGAGCGTGCGAGGGCGAGTGACGAGCGCCAGCACTCGGTCTGGCTGCAGCGTGGTCCGTTTGGAGTCGAGCGAAAGCACCAGTTTGTGCTGATTCACCTCGATTGCCACTACGCCAAGTCGCCTGGCGTGAGTCTTGGCGATCATGAGCTCGCCCAATAGCCCGACCTCCGAAGGCAACTCGCCATAGCGATCATTGATCTCCTCGAGCACCTCTCTGACTCTTTCTTCGGCGTCGGCGCTCGCCAGTCTCTTGTAGAGATCGAGGCGTTGGCCGGTGTCCGGCACGTAGTCATCGGGGATGTAAGCGGGAATGTCGACGTTGAGCTCGGGATCGAGCTCTGGATGAATGGCCTCTCCTTGCAGCTCGGCGACTGCTTCCTCCAATATTCGCGCGTAGGTGTCGAAACCCACCGCCGCAATCTGCCCCGACTGCTCGGCGCCGAGGAGATCGCCGGCACCCCTGATCTCGAGATCGTGGACGGCAATCTGGAAGCCGGCGCCAAGCTCGGAGAAGCGCTGCAGCACCTGCAGTCGCTGTTTGGCTTCGTTGGTCAACACGCTCTCGGCCGGGGCCATCAAAAAACAGAAAGCACGCTCCTTCGACCTCCCGATCCGCCCGCGCAACTGGTAGAGCTGGGCCAAGCCAAAGGTGTCGGACCGATTGATGAACATCGTGTTGGCGCGAGGAATGTCCAGGCCGCTCTCGACGATGGTCGTGCACACCAGGACATCGTATTGGTGAGCCACGAACGAGACCATGATCTCTTCGAGCGCCTCGGGATCCATCTGGCCGTGGGCAACCGCCACTCGAGCATCGGGACAGATCTCGCGGATGTGCTCTGCCCATTCGACGAGACTGCGCTCTCGCCGCAGTGCCCCCGCCGCTGCCGACCTGGACGTGGACGACGCCCGCCCTCGCGAGGAACGACCACCAGCGCTCCCGGTGCCCGAGCCAGGACCGGCGCTGCCCTGCGAGGCAGCAGCAGAAGCACCAGCAGCAGCAGGCGCGGCCGCAGCAGAACGAGACGGCGCTGTCTCCGCGCGCTCGCCAATCCGGTGGCAGACAAAGAAGACCTGCCCGCCTCGGGCCAGCTCTCGCCCGATCCCTTCCCGAATCACATCGTCATCCGGACGGCAGACAAAAGTGCGCACTGCCAGTCGATCCGCCGGAGGAGTGGCGATGATCGACACGTCCCGCATACCCATCAGCCCCAGGTGAAGGGTGCGTGGAATCGGGGTGGCGGTCAGCGTCAACACGTCGATCTGAGTGCGCAGCTTCTTGAGCCGCTCTTTGTGCACGACGCCAAAACGCTGTTCCTCGTCGATTATCAGCAGGCCGAGATCCTTGAATCGCACATCGGAGGAGAGCAGGCGATGGGTGCCAATCACGACATCGATCTTGCCGTCGCCGAGGAGGCGAATCGTCTCGAGCTGCTCGGCTCGCGACGAGAAGCGCGAGAGAGCACCGACGGTAACTGGCCAATTGCCAAAACGCTCGCGAAACGTGCCGAAGTGCTGCTCGACGAGCACTGTGGTCGGCGCGAGGACCGCGGCCTGCTTGCCGCCGAGCACCGCCTTGAGCGCGGCCCGGAGCGCAACCTCGGTCTTGCCGTAGCCAACATCGCCGCAGACGAGGCGATCCATTGGCAGGGGGCGCTCCATGTCGGCCAGAACCTCGGTGATGGCCCGCTCCTGGTCCGGCGTCTCCTCGAAGGGGAAGGTTGCCTCGAACTCGCCGAACATCGCGTCTGCCGGGGGAAAGGCGTGACCTGGCAATGCCTTCCGTTGGGCATAGAGCTGGAGAAGCTCCTCGGCAAGCTTCTTGACTTCCGCCGATACCTTGCGCTTGGTGCGTTCCCAGGTCACGCCGCCGAGGCGATCGAGCCGGGGCTTGGAACCTTCGGCGCCGATGTAGCGCGCCACTTCGGACAGCCGGTAGACCGGAAGATAGAGCGAGCCGCCCTCGTAGGATATCTGGAGGAAGTCGATGGCGGGCCCGACCTGCGGCAGCTTGGTCAGGCCTTGGTACACCCCAACTCCGTGAACCGCGTGAACCAAGTAATCGCCGACCTTGAGCTGGGAGAAATCCGCTGCGCCGGCGTTGAAGATCTGGGTAGCCTTGGACGATGTCGGCGTCTTGCGGCAGGTGCGAGCACGCGGACCGAATATCTCCTCCTCGGTCACCACCAGTAGCAGGTCGGCGGGTAGCCAAAATCCGTCGCTGAGCTGGCCGATCAGAATCGCTGGCTGGCTCCCGTGCCGCAAATTGGCAAACAGGTCGCTGGCCGGGGCGATCGCGGCCTCGATCCCGTAGCCTGCGAGCAGACGCTGCAAGCGGTCAGCGTGCGCTGCGTTGGGACAGACGAGGACGACTCGCGATCCTTCGTCGCGGCTGGCGCGCAGTCTTGCCACCAGGGGATGGAGCAGCTCGTTTGCTTTCTCGTGACGCGCGCGGGCAAGCTCGTGCTGGATGACGGTGTTCCGCTCGACTGCAAACCGGATCGTTGGCGCCGCCTCCGTCCGAGGCTCGTGGACCTCCAGCGACCGCATCTCGACGAGCGTGCGTGCCCGACCGAACATGGCGGCGAGCTCCTCGAGGGAAAGATAGTGCTCGGCAGGCGGAAGAGCCAGACGGTGATCCGCGAGTCTGGCCTGAAAACGAGTCTCCGCATCGGTCAGTTCATCGGCCACTGCCCGCCACACCCCCTCCGGATCGACGACCAGCCAACGAGCATCGTCGGGAAGGTACTCGGCAATCGACGCCATCCTGGCATGAAAGGCAGGAGTGAACGCCTCCATGCCCAAGAACTCCGTCCCAGTCTCGACGTGCTCGAGGATGGCTCGCGTCTTGGTCGACGGATGGTCGACAGCATCTGCCGCCGCCAGAACCCGCGCCCGTGGATCCGCCCCGCGAGTCCGTGCTGTCTCTCTCACGGGATGGATGTAGAATTCGTCCAAGGCACGCATAGTCCGCTGCGTCTTGGCGTCGAAGGTCCTGATCGACTCGACCAGGTCGCCATAGAGGTCGATGCGCACTGGATAGCGATGGAGCGGCGAAAAAACGTCGATGACACCGCCACGAACCGCGAACGTTCCTGGATCCTCGACAAGCCCGACCCTGTTGTAGCCGGCGCGGACACAGAGGGAGATCAGCCGCTCGCGGTCGATTTCCTCTTCGGGCAGAACCAGATCGCAGAGCTCGCCGAGCCCTTCGCGGGGCATCATCCGCCGCAGCAGCGCTGGAACCGACGCCACCAGAACGTCCCCACCACTGCCCTGGGACAGCCTGAAGAGGGTGGCGAGTCGCTCCAGGATTGCGAAACGGTCGGGTGAGAGCTCGGCATAGGGCGAGGTGTCGCTCGGAGGGAAAGACAGCACCGTCGGTCCGGCACCAGCGTCGGATCCTTCCTGGGTGCCAGCGCCCAGGAAGAATCCAATGTCGCGGATGATCCGCAGCGCCTGGAGATCGTCTGCCGTCACGACCACCAGCGGCCGG
>JAZDLZ010000359.1:0-2445 GCA_043801535.1 Pseudomonadota bacterium | reverse complement strand
CCTTGGGCGAGGTGGCGTGGTCGTCCAGACGACGAACGGCCCGATCCAGTTCGGCTCGCCGCCCGAGACAATCAAGGATGCGCTCGCGGCAAAGCTCGAGGTACCAGCTATCTATGTTTTGCCCAGTAGCTGGTTTTCGCGACGCCTCGGCATGACCGCCGTGGAGCTAGAGTTCCCGGTCTACTACAACTACTTCCTGCACGGCCGGCGCACGTTGGTGATCTGCGACGAGAAGGGCGAGGAAAAACTGCTCGCCATTCTGCGCGAGTCGTTGCTTGGTCCGCGGGAGCTCGACGTCTCGCTCGACTACGCCGCCGGGGTGCCGGAATCGTTGCGGGCAAATCTTGCCAAGGAGGGCGAATGGTTCAGACGCAAGCCAGGCGGTGGCGGTATCGAGCTCACCGACGTGGTCGCGTTCGTCCGTTTCGACGAAGACGGGCGAGCCAGGTTGGGCCAGGTAGAGATCTCGCGTGCCACCGTTCAGGGGGAACCGGGCAGTGGTGGCGGCGGTAGCAGTGGTGACGGTGGCAGCGACGTCTGGCAGGTGTTCGATCAGGGGCGTCTTGTCGCCGAAGTGGATGGCCGCGACGAGTCGATGGTGGTTCAGCCAGCGACGGGCGTGTCTGCCAGTGGAAACAGAGCGTTCGTGCCGCCGGTTTTCGGGGTAACGGTGCTCGGGTCGTCGCACGGATTCGATCCTGCCGGTAAGACCACTGGCTTCGTGTTGTGGGCAAATCGGCGGGGAATACTGATCGATCCGCCCAGTGGCACTACTCAGGTGCTGGAGAATGCCGGGGTTCCGGCGCACGCGGTCGACGCGATAATCCTCACTCACTGCCACGCCGACCACGACGCCGGGGTCATGCAAAAAATTCTCGACGAGCGGCGGGTGAGCTTTCACACGACACCGACCATTCTCTCGAGCTTCCTGCGCAAGTACGTGGCTCTCACCGGGGAGTCCGAGGCGAGTCTACGGCGTTTGTTCGTGTTCCGGCCGGTGACGCTCGGTGTCCCGCAGCGTATCCACGGCGCCGAGTTTCGTTTCTCCTACAGTCTGCACTCTATCCCGACGATCCGTTTCGAGTGCTATCTGGGCGGCAAGAGCCTCTTCTATTCCGCCGACACACTCTTCGACCCGGCTCGCATCGAGGCGATGTACCAGGAAGGGGTGCTGTCCCGGCAACGGCGCGACGCGCTCCTGTGCTTTCCGGCTCACCACTCGCTGGCGATTCACGAAGCAGGCCGGCCACCCATCCACACCCCCGTCGAGGTGCTGGCCAGGCTCGACCCGCGAATCAAGAGCAGGCTGCGGCTCATCCATATTGCCGAGTCCGACCTGCCCAAGGAGAGCGGCCTGGAGCTCGCCCATGTTGGCTTCGACGAGAGCATCGAGCTCTTGGTATCGGAGCATCAGCACGCCGAGGCACTCGAGGCGCTCGACGCGCTAGCCGCAATCGAGCTCTTCCAGAGCATGCCAATCGAGCGCGCCCGCGAGTTTCTTACCATCGCCCGCCGGGAAACATTCACCGCTGGCACGCTCGTCATTGCCCAGGGAGAAGAGGGAGACCGATTCTACCTGGTCGTCCGCGGAGAGGCAGCGATCGTCAAGAACGGGACGGTCGTCAGGATCTGCAGCAGCGGCGACTTCTTCGGCGAGGCAGCGCTCTTGACTGGTGCTCCGCGCTCTGCCGAGGTCAGAGCCAAGACCGACTTGGTGGTTATCGCCGTCGACAAGTACGACTTCCTGGCCTTCTTGCGCGGCACCGAGCTCGCCGGCGCCCTTGTCCGCCTCGCCCACAATCGCGAGCTACCATCCTGGGATCTCATCGGCGAGAACGGAGTCCTCTGTACCCTTTCCGCTTCCCAGCGCACCCAGCTCCAGGCACTGCTCGAGCCAATCGAAGTCCGGGTTGGCGAGATACTGGGCGCGCGGAGCAGCGTGCGTCCTTCCGGCGGACAGCCCGACGAGAAGAGGGCGAGCGGTGGTGCGGCTTGGTTGCTCGACTCGGCAAAGGTCGAGGCTCGGGTTGGTAGCCGGGTCGTTGCCATCCTCGGACGGGCGGCTTGGATTGGCGCTGTCGACCGCGCTCCAGCCGGCGGCGACGAGCAAATCGAGCGTGGCGAGCAATGCCAGATGGTCGTCGTTCAGGCAGGCAGAGCCTTCCAGATCGGAGCCTCAGACCTGGCCGGATTCCTCGAGAAGAACCCTGGGATTTTTCTTTCCCTGAGACACTCCAAGTTCGTCGAGTAGCTGTTTGTTGGCATTGACGGCGGATCCCTGGGGGGGATGGATGTGCCAGGGTGGCGGCGGCCGTGGCCAGTGGCAGGGTGGCCAGGAGGCGACCATAGTGATTGGGTGTGAACAAAAGCCGTTGGTTGTGCTGTTCCCTGTGCCTAGTCCCTAGTTCCTTGTTCCATTCCTCTTTCGAGGTGCTATTCTCGCCG
>JAZDLZ010000343.1:0-2063 GCA_043801535.1 Pseudomonadota bacterium | reverse complement strand
CTCGTACCTTCTTCCCGTCACTCTGGGGTTGGGCTGCGGGCAGTCACTGGAGGACGAAACCCAAGTCGTGTCCGAAGCGCTCGAAGGTGACTTTGGCGAGATGTCCGAAGAAAACGAGGAACAGAACTTCGACGATCCCGCGATGGTGGACGAAGAGATCGAGGGTGGCGACACCGACGCCGCCGACGACACCCTGGACACCGATCCTACCGCCAACGCAGCCGAAAACGACACCGCGAACGTCCATCGAGCTCGCGTGCTGCTGCTCTGGGGACGACTTCATCCACAGCCGAAGGCTACCGATGTCACCGACTGGTCGGGGAAAATCAGTGTCGCCAACGGAGCAGTGCGAGTACTGCGGCTCGTACGTTTTGAGAAGGGCGACCACATCGTCCGACCCAGGTCTGACATCCGGACCCTTGACTTCGCCTCCGCAACCGCTCCAGGACGCGACGGTCTGCTTCTCGAGGTAGTCGCCCATCCTTCGCTCAACACCGACGGTGGGAAAGTCAAGCTAACCTTCGACACGGTGCCCATCAAGTACGAGCTCGTACTAGAGCAGGGCATGAAGCCAGTCGACCTTGTCAAAGTCGATGAGGTCGGAAATGCCTTTGCCTACATGATTCTTCCACCGCGCCCCGTCGAGATCTGCGAGGCTGGCTATATCCTCGGTCATTGGCTCCGCGCCGGCACTGCCGACGGACGAACGGTAGGCCACATTCGCGCACGCTACCTCGACGACGAGGGTCAGCTCCTCGGAAAGATCCGTGGCATCTACGGCGAACGGAAAAATCACTCCCAGGTCTTCTTTGCCAAGGCCATCAGCACCGAGGGCGAATTCCAGGCAGTGCTTGCTGGTCGCTATCGTCTTGGTCGATTCGGCGGACTGATCATCAACCGTAGCCGAGTCATCGACGGCCTGGTCTATGGATTCTACGGCGAGGGTGCTCGTATCGACGACGACAAGGGCTTCATTATCGGCCGCTGGGCGCGCAAATGCGGCGAATCGATCGATGAAGGCAACACGATCCCGAGCGATGAGAATCTCCCGGAGGTCGACGGCGAGAACGAAGCCGCAACCGAAGGCGCCGCCGAGTAGCGCTCGCAAGCCCCCAACCCCACCCCCCCCATCCCGCCGCAATCCCCCGACACCTTGTGACAGACTCGGTGGTGTGCCGCAAGACTAGAAAACACCACTGAACACGAGCCCTCCTCCGCCTGGCAGGTGTTGGAGGTGTATTGAGGCGTCTGAGCTTTTAGCTTTTAGTGCTCGAAGTTCGTGAATCTCGGTCATATATTAGTTACCGTGGTTGGCAGTCGAGGGTCAAAGGTGCTGAGCCGCGCCAAGGCCTTCGGCATCGGGTCTGCGTGTTTGCTCGGGAAGAGAGACCGAGAAACAAAAGTGGAACGACAAACCAGAGAAAGAGTAGAAAGAGTAGAAAGAGTAGAAAGAAAGGGTTGGTCTTGACGCCGAGCGTTCGCCCACCTTGCGACGAAAACGAGCTAGCCACCGCCAAACAGTGCACAGAGCGATGGTCATCCATGGGATACGTCGAGGATTCGATCTGCCGAATAACCGAGAGCATCTGGCGAATGGTGCTTGGATTGGAAACGGCGCGTCGGCTCGAGAGCTCCCGCTGGAAAGACGAGAGCCTGTACTCCGCCGAGGTCAGGATCTATGGCGCCTGGGAAGGAGGCATGCTGTTGGAGTGCTCGGCTGCGATGGCAGAATTGGCCGCTGGGATGATGATCGGTGTGCCTCCCGAGAGTACTGCCCCTGAAGATGTGACGGATGCCGTAGGAGAGTTGGCAAACATTGTTGCGGGCAACATCAAGCCATTGCTGCCCCGACCATCCTCGTTTCAGTTACCCGAAGCGAAGGTCGGTCCAGTCAAGGTGGATAGTGATCAGTTGCTTGCCCAGCTCTCGTTCGAGAGTCGGGGCTTCCCTTTCTCGTTGACGCTATGGGGACGAGGCGACGTGGTGGGCCAGACGGAATCCCAATAGGTACAGCTCCTCGAATCCCAATCCCAGCGGGTGTGAACAAAAGCCGTTGGTTGTGC
>JAZDLZ010000309.1:0-9685 GCA_043801535.1 Pseudomonadota bacterium | reverse complement strand
TCATTGGAGTGCCATGTCACCGTCGCGCCGCCGATTGCTGCGGCGAGAATAGCACCTCGAAAGAGGAATGGAACAAGGAACTAGGGACTAGGCACAGGGAACAGCACAACCAACGGCTTTTGTTCACACCCGTGGATAGGGTTTAGGCTCCTTAGCTTTCGAGGATGGCGATTCCCGGGAGGATTTTGCCCTCGACAAATTCGAGCGAAGCTCCGCCGCCGGTCGAGATGTGGCTCACTTCGTTGGCCATACCGGCCTTGACTGCTGCTGCCACCGAGTCACCGCCGCCAACTACGGACAACGCTCTCTTGTTGGACCCTATTGCACAAGCCAGACTGAGAGTTCCCTCGGCGAATGCTGACTGCTCGAACACCCCGACCGGTCCGTTCCAGAATATTGTTCTGGCCGAAGCGATCTCCGAAGCAAACAGCTTGACTGTGTCGGGTCCAATGTCGAGGACCATGCTCTCAGCAGGGCAGCTCGCTGCCGCTACTACTTCGCCGTGAGTCGATTCGCACGACGGTGCCACCACGAGGTCGCTCGGCAGGAGGACGGAAACCCCTCGTTCCTCTGCCTTCTTTAGGAAGGAACGAGCCAGCGCGAGCTTCTCTTTTTCGATTTTGCTCTTGCCGAGAGAGAAGCCTTGCGCCGCCAGAAAGGTGTTGGCCATGGCGCCGCCGACCAGCATCTTGTCGACACGTTGCACGAGCGAATCGAGAACCGCGATCTTGTCAGACACCTTGGCGCCACCGAGCATGGCAAGGTAGGGGCGATCTACCGTTCCGAGCAAGCGAGACAGGAACTGGACCTCTTTGAGCATGAGGAAGCCAGCTCCCTTTTCGGCGAATTGCTTTACCATGCCAACCGTCGAGGCGTGCGCTCGGTGGGCGGTGCCAAAAGCGTCGTTCACGTAGACGTCGGCGTAGGAGGCCAAGGCCCGGGCATACTGGTCGTCGTTGGCTTCTTCGCCAGGGTGAAAACGAAGGTTCTCGAGAAGGGCAATCTGTCCATCACGCAGGTCGGAGACGACCTTGCGGGCGCCGTCGCCGACCGGCTCATCGGTGAGAAGGACTTCTTGACCAAGCAGCTCGGCCAAGTGGGCGCCAACTGGCTCGAGAGAGTACTTGGGGTCTGGGCCACCCTTGGGTCGTCCCAAATGGGAAGCCAGAACCAGCCGTGCGCCCTTGTTTCGCAGGTGCTCGATGGTTGGCAGCGAAGCGCGGATTCGACTGTCGTCCGCCACCCCTCTGGCAGGGGTGAGCGGCACGTTGAAATCGACCCGAACGAAGACACGCTTTCCTTCGACGGAAAGCTGCTCGACACTGCGAATAGCCATGGTATCCCCTTTGGTCTACAGCTTGGAGGCCACGAGCTTGGCCAGCTCGAACAATCGCTGCGAATACCCCTGTTCGTTGTCGTACCAGGCAACGACTTTGATCAGGTCTCCGACTGCCATGGTGGAAAGCAAATCCACGCTGGCCGAGTGCAGGTCGCCGTTGAAATCGATGGAGACCAGCGGTTCCTCGATGGCGGCGAGAATACCCTGCATCGGGCCAGCAGCCGCCTTGCGGAAGGCGTCGTTGACCGCGTCCTTGGAAGTTGGCTTTTCGACCACCACCGAGAGGTCGACGCAAGACACGTTGGCAGTCGGCACTCTGATCGCCTGCCCGTCGAGCTTGCCCTCTAGCTCCGGGATGACTTCCTTGAGAGCCTTGGCCGCCCCGGTAGTCGTGGGAATCATGCTCAGCGCCGCAGCACGAGCCCGGCGCAGGTCCTTGTGCGGAAGGTCGAGCAACCGTTGGTCGTTCGTATACGAGTGAATCGTGGTCATCACCCCGCGCAGGATCTTGAAGTTGTCGTTGAGAACCTTGGCGACCGGAGCGAGACAGTTGGTCGTGCAGGAGGCGTTGGAAATGATGTTGTGCTTTTGCGGTTCGTACTTGCCGTCGTTGATACCGATACAAATCGTCACGTCGTGGTTCTTGGCCGGAGCGCTGATGATCGCCTTCTTGGCCCCTGCTTGAAGGTGTTTCTCGACGCTCGCCCGGTCAGTGAACTTGCCGGTCGATTCGATCACTATGTCGACGCCGTGCTGCTTCCAGGGAATCTTCGACGGATCGGTTTCCTTGGAGATCGCGATTCTTCGACCGTCGATAACTATGCCGTCCGCACCTGGCACCTCGACAGTGCCTTTGAATCGTCCGTGTATCGAGTCGTATTTCATCAAGTGGGCGAGTTGTCCAGCGTCGGTGATATCGTTTACCTGGACTACGTCGAATGCACCCGGCTCCTCGTGGAGCGCGCGCATAAAAGACCGACCAATTCGGCCGAAACCATTAATACCGATGCGTGCCTTGGCCATCGTCTTCTCCCATGTGATGTTGGTGAATGGTAGGGCGAGCAGGGGAGGGCGTCAACTCTAGCAGCGCTCCCCGAGTATTCGGAGCCCACGAATTCCGAGTCGGTGGCTATGTCGCAGCCAGGCCGCGCGATTACGATTGAGCGCTGCTGTTGAGCTCGACGGTCACCTGTTCAATCAACTCGGTCGCCAGGCTAACGATCTGCTTGGGACCGAATCCCTGGGCTCGCAGCTCTTTGAAGAGTGACTTGGCGATAATCCGTAGTGCCCGTTCGCGATCCGAAGCCTGCGCTGATGCAGCCTGTATCAACGGTTGCAGCATCCTGGAGTCCTCCGCGAGCGCGACCTATGCAGAGGCCGTGCCAGAGGCTAAGACCGCGAAAGATCGAGAGCGATCGTTGTTGCTTGCGAACAGGTATTCGCAGATTCAGGTGATATCGGCATTATTGGTGCGTAGCCAGTTGCGCATCCACCTGCTGCGCGATGGATCGGGATGATAGTAGAACAGAGAGTAGAACAGAG
Source organism: Pseudomonadota bacterium (assembly GCA_043801535.1). Taxonomy (GTDB): domain Bacteria; phylum Myxococcota_A; class Polyangia; order Haliangiales; family SHYZ01; genus JAZDLZ01. The sequence continues at coordinate 6,804 of JAZDLZ010000309.1, read as the reverse complement.
AGATGACGGCACAGAAATACCAGGGAGAGCTGTTCGTTCCTCTCGGCGACGGCGGCAATCTCGAACGACTGGCGGCCATTAGCGCTGGAGCGCGCCCTGCCGATGTCACTGCCATGCGCATCGTGCGCCGATCGCTCGACGCCAGAAAGGGATACCCGGTTGGATACCGGATCCGATTCGAGCTCTTTTGGGGAGGTGCTCCGCCAGAGCTTCCAGCAAGGAAAACACCGGCGAAGCTTGCGGTGCCACTGCGAGTTGTCGTCGTGGGGAGCGGGCCGGCCGGATCGTTTGCCGCTCTGCGTCTGGCTGAGGCTGGCGCTCTGGTAGTCGTGGTGGAGCAGGGCAAGCCGGTCCAGGCGAGGTGCGGCGACGTTGCCGCGCTCGATCGCGGCGACGGCCTCGATCCCTTCTCCAACTACTGCTTTGGCGAAGGGGGAGCTGGCACTTTCTCCGATGGCAAGCTCTACACCCGAGCACGGGATCGCGCCGAAGTCGACGAGGTCCTCGCTATTCTGGTCGAACGAGGTGCCGATCCCTCCATCCGGGTCGATGCCCGAGCACACCTTGGCTCGAACCGATTGCCAACCATTCTGGCGTCGCTCCGCCAGCACCTCGAGTCCTTGGGAGTCGAATATCGGTTTGCCGACGAGCTCGTCGGCTTGGAGACGGTGAACGGACAGGTGCGCGCTGCCTGCCTTCGCTCTGGCGCAGTCATCCCCTGTGATCGCCTCGTGCTCGCCATTGGCCACAGTGCGAGGGCAACGTATCAGCGATTGGTGGATGCGAGGGTGGCGGCAGCGCCCAAGCCTTTTGCGGTCGGAGCTCGAATCGAGCACCCGCAGTCTCTGATTGACCGAATTCAGTACGGTTCAGTGGCAGGCCATCCGCTGTTGCCTCCGGCTTTCTATAGGCTGGCGGCCACTGTGTTCGATGGGTCGGGAGATCGCGGTGTCTATTCGTTCTGCATGTGTCCAGGTGGTTTCGTGATCAACAGCTCGACCGAGGCGGGGCATTTGGTCACCAACGGAATGAGCCTCGAGCATCGCGATTCGCTGCTCGCCAACGCGGCGATTGTGGTGACGGTCCGGCCAGCCGACTTCGCCTCCTTCGGCAAGGACAGTGCCGATCCCCTCGCCGGAATCTCCTTTCAACGTTCTATCGAGGAGCGGGCATACCGTCTTGGGGGCGATGACTTCGTTGCTCCAGCTCAGGGAGCGTGCGACTTCGTTGCCGGACAAGTGTCGACGCGTCTGCCGCGGTCGAGCTATCGGCCGGCGACGACCAGTGCCAGGCTCGACGATGCCCTTCCCGCATTCGTGGCGGCTGCCTTGCGCAATGCGCTGCCGGCGTTCGATCGCAAGATGCACGGCTTCCTCGCCAGAGACGCACAGCTCGTCGGGGTCGAGACCCGCACCAGCTCTCCGCTGCGGCTGTTGCGCGACTCCCAATCGTGCGAGTCGCTGAGCCATCGACGACTCTATCCTTGCGGAGAAGGGTCTGGCTATGCAGGGGGGATCGTTTCGTCGGCGATCGATGGACTGCGGGTGGCAGCGGCGATACTGCGAGACGCCGATTAGAGCACCGATCGGTGCTCTAGCTTTCCGAGGAGAGTGACAGGAAACGCTGCAGCCATTGCGTCTGGGCCGGGGAGAGTCCTTCGAAACGAACACCTGCGGTGTGCGAGCCGTCATCACCCTCGGCAACCCAGGCAACCGTCGCACCGACGACCAGGGGCGGGGTCCTTTCGTCTTCGATGCCATCGTAGACGAGGAAAAGCGATAGTCGGACCTGAACCCCTTCACCGATCGGTTGGTCGCACAATAGGGCTGCTCCACCGGCGCTCAGATTGCGAGTCACCGCGGTGAAGACGCCGCTCTCGTGTTGGACTTCGGCCGCGAGTTGCACGTCTAGCCGCGGGTGCTGGCGGCGGAGGTCATTCACCTGGCCTTTCGATTGTTCTCTCGTCGACCCTTCGTCAATCCTCATCGTCCCGTCCTGCGTCGTCTGGACTGCTTTCTCTACCCATCCTCGCCATCCTCGTCATCCTCGCGTTCGCTGTCGGTAGTGTCGGTAGGATCGGGCTTGGCCGCAGCCCGAGCGTCTGCCTCTTCTGCCTGGCGTGCCAGACCTTCCCGGAGATAGCGGAGAAACATCTCCAGGTAGGCTCGGTTCTCGTTGGTCACGACGAAGAACATGGTGCCTACTTGGTACAGGGACTCCATGAGACAGGTGCACCAGACAACGCGGGCTCGTACCTGAAGAGGCTCGGAAAACGTCTGCTCGTCGAAGACGAGCGACATCGTAATGTCGACGACCTGTCCGAGAGGGATTTCCTCGCTGGCCAGGAAGCAAAGACCACCGCGCGAGACGTTGTGGGTTCTGACGGGAAGCACGCGGTTGTCGAATCGTACTTCGGCATCGACTTCGACCGCGTACCTTGGATGCGCCCGGGCGTTGCCAAAGCTCATTGTGTGCGATTCCAAGTGTGCGATTCCAACTCGGGAAGAACTGCCTTTCCTGGCCAACAGCCTGACCGGCTGGTGGGAATACTAACTGCGCTCGCGCGATCGCGATCGAAAAAAACATCGCCCTGTCATTTCGGCCAGCGCAATGATGCTACCTCAATGTCAGAGCGACGCGCTAGGGTTCGCATGTGACACAAACGTGGCGCTATCGCATGATGGATTGGAGGGCCAGCACTGAGTTGGCAAAGGCCCTGAATCTTCACCCCGTCACAGCTCGTTGGCTCGTGGCCCGCGGCCTTTCTGATGTTGCCCGGGTCGAGTCTTTTCTACATCCAAAGTTGGCCGATCTTCGCCGGCCAGACGGTTTGGCTGGTCTATCAGAGGCTGTGCAAAGGCTGTCGGCAGCCGTCAAGTCCGGTGAGACCGTTGGTGTTTTCGGGGACTACGACGTTGACGGGGTTAGCGGAGCAGCGCTGATCTCCTCGTTTCTGGGCGATCTCCGTGTTCCGACCCACGTTCGAGTTGCGAGTCGCGAGGCGGGCTACGGCTTCGGTCGAGAGGATGCCGAGTGGTTCGTGGCCAGGAATTGTACCCTGATAATTGCAGTGGACTGTGGCACCAGCGATTTCGAGACCATCCGTTTCTGTCGGACCAAGTCGATCGACGTCGTCGTCGTGGACCACCATCAGATGGCGAGTGGTGGCGACGCCGGCGGCGATCATCCCGCGGTGGCGCTGCTGAACCCCCAGCGCGCCGACTCCACCTATCCGTTCCGAGGGTTTGCCGCGGTCGGGCTCGGCTTTTTTCTGGTAGTGGCACTGCGTACGAGCTTGCGCAAGGACGGATGGTTCACGGCAGGGCGAGTAGAGCCTGATGCACGCTTGCTGCTGGATCTGGTCGCTCTCGGAACGATTGCCGATCTGGCTCCTCTCTGCGAAGAGAACAGAGCGCTGGTCAAGGCTGGATTGCGTGAGCTGCAGGCCCGGCGCAGGCCTGGCATGGCGGCGCTTCTCGACGTTGCCGGCATCGAGCCGGGAAAGCAGGTCGACGAAATCGACATCGGCTGGCGATTGGGCCCGCGTTTGAACGCGCCTGGAAGGATGGGTGACGCGACGCCGGCACTCGAGCTCCTGTGCTCGCGAGATCTCGCTTCGGCCAACCAACGTGCGATCGCCTGCGAAGAGGCCAACGTACGACGGCGCGCGCTGCAAGACGAGGTGTTCCAACAGGCCTGCAGCCAGGCAGAAGGGCTCGACGGCGTCGGCGTCGGCGTCGGCGCGGATCGGAGTGCGGTAGTGGTGGCTGCCGACAACTGGCATCCAGGAGTGCTCGGGATAGTTGCTGCCAAGCTCACCGAGAGGTATCGGCGACCAGCAGCGGTGATTTCGATCGATCAGAGCAGAGGTCGAGGTCGGGGCTCGGTTCGCTCGATCGAAGGTCTTCACGTGTTTCGAGCGCTGTCGAGCTGTCGCGAGCACCTGGTCGGGTATGGCGGCCACGCACGGGCCGGTGGTTTCACCGTCGACGCTGCCAAGATGGACGACTTCCGCTGTGCTCTGAAGAAGGCGCTGGCTCTCCCCGCTGGTGATGCGACGACAGGTGTATCTCTCGAGATTGACACTGCCGTTGCTCTTGACGAGGTTGACGTCGTGCTCACTACCGAGCTTCGTTCGTTGGCTCCGTTTGGCGAGGGAAACCAGGAACCACTACTGGTGGCTCCGGGAGCGGTCGTGCGGCAAACATGGCGGGTCGGCCAGGAGGGCGGCCACTTGAAAATGCTCCTCGAATGCCCGAGATCGGGAGCAGTCCGCTCGGCGATTGGCTTCAACATGGGATCGCGAAGCCCCGGCGTGGGATCCCAGATCGATGTCGCGTTCGTACCAGAGGTGTCGGTCTGGCAAGGACAGACGCGCGTCGAGTTGCGCGTCCGAGACCTCAGACCAGCCCAGACCTAAATCCGAAAGAAGACATTGGCGTGTCCCCGGAAGATGAAGAACCCACCCCGCGGCTGCCCCGCAACTATCGTTTCAAGCTCCCGACCCGCGAGCTCATGGCAATCATGATGCTGATTGTGGCTCTCATCGCGGTGGTTGGGCTTCGCAAAGGCTGCGCCTCGGGCGTTGCCGCTGTGTTCGAGTCATTCACTCCACCACTGGATGCAGCCGCGAGAACAAGAAGCGTTCGGGTCATCAGCGTCGATATTGGCCTGACCGACGCTGGAATTGGCACCGCCGATGCTTCTGCGCCGTAGTTGCTTTTCGAGGCTACTGGACTCCCAATCCCAGTTCGGGGTAATAGTGCGGTCATCATGAGTGAGCCCACCTTTGTCGCTGCTTGTGTTCAGCTCACGTCCAAGGCAGACGTTGCCGCGAACATGGCAACTTGCCAGCGGCTATGCGCTCAAGCACGGTGCCGTGGCGCGGAGCTCGTGGTGCTGCCCGAAAACTTCGCTTTCATGGGAGAGACAGAGCGAGAGAAGCTGGCGATTGCCGAGTCGCTAGGAAAGGGACCACTCTGTCAGACTCTGGCCGAGATCGCCACCAAGCAGGGCATCTGGCTCATCGCTGGTGGACTTCCCGAACGTTCTGACGTCGACGGCAAGGTCTACAACACGCTAGTGGCGTTCTCCCCGGATGGTCGGATTGCCGCGAGCTATCGGAAGATCCATCTGTTCGACGTGCACATTCCGGGTGGTGCCTATTTCCGGGAGAGCGGGACCGTTGTTGGCGGCAAAGACCCCGTCGTGCTCGATTCTCCATGGGGGAGGATCGGCCTGTCGATATGCTATGACCTGCGCTTTCCGGAGCTCTACCGCGTACTGGTAGACCAGGGTGCAAAGATGGTGGTCGTTCCAGCAGCCTTCACCCTTCATACCGGGAAAGACCATTGGCACGTCCTGCTCCGGGCCCGCGCCGTCGAGAACGAGATATACGTGCTGGCAGCCGGACAGTTCGGTCGTCACAACGAGAAGCGGATGACGTATGGTCACAGCGTGATCGTCGATCCGTGGGGGGTCGTGTTGGCCGAGGCTCCGGATCGGGAATGCGTGATTACCACGACCATCGATCTTGCGTATCTGGAAGAGGTGCGGCGTGAGCTGCCCTGCCTGGACCACCGTCGTGTCGGCGCGAGCGACGCGCTAAACAGCACCACGTAGTAGTACGGCTCCCAAGTGAGCCAAGCCCTGGCGCTACACTTGCGCCTCTGTGGACCGGTGCTAGCATGTGGCGGTGCTCAAGCTCGTGAGATTCGCGACAAGTCTGCTGCTCCTTGCCGCGGCAGTGTGGTTCGGCGCCACCGTGCCACTGGGGAAGGCGACGCTGTTTGGTCATCTTCGCCGGATTTGGCAGGCCGAGGAGACACAGGATTTGGTGCAAGGCGCTCACGAGAAGATCGGACCAACGGTGGAGCGAGCCAAGAAAGTCCTCGACGAGCAAAAAGAGCGTCTGGATGGAGCCCAGCCCTAGCGTGATTGCTCTTCGTCTGTCCGTTTGAGAATCAGGAACTCGACGCGACGGTTCTTCGACCACGCGTCCTCGTTGTGGCGAGGATCCAGAGGACGCGATTCGCCGTATCCCACCGCCTTCAGTCGATACGAGTCTACCCCCTTGCCGATGAGGTATGCCCGCACTGCCTCGGCGCGCGCCTGAGTGAGCCGTTGGTTGTATTCATCGCTGTTGCGTTCGTCCGCGTGACCGCCGACTTCGATGAGGAGGATATCGGGATTGCCTTGGAGGGTGGCGGCGATGGCGTCGAGAAGCGGGAAGGATTCCGGCTTGATGATCGCTTTGTCGGTCTCGAAGAAGATCTTGTCGAGGATCTCGATTGCGCCGGTCGTCACGACTACCCTGCCCTTGTCGGGACAGCCGTCGTTGTCATCCACTCCATTGTAGGTTTCGGGCTCGTTCGGGCACGAATCCTTCAGGTCCGCGATTCGATCGCGATCGTTGTCCGGGTCGGGGCAGCCGTCGTCGTCTTCCCATTCGTCCTTGTCTTCGGGGTCGTTCAAGCACAAGTCGTCGATATCGAGGATGGCGTCGGCATCGTTGTCGGGCTCTGGGCAGCCGTCTTCGTCCTCGAATCTGTCTCTGTCCTCACGATCGTCCGGGCATTTGTCGATCTTGTCTTCGATTCCGTCGCCATCGCGATCCAACTCGTCGAGATCGGGGCAACCGTCCTCGTCCTCGACACCATCCTTGTCCTCTGGCTCGTTCGGGCACTTGTCAACGTCGTCCTTGATGCCGTCGCCGTCTCGGTCGCCGATGTTGGGCTCGAAAACGATCCCGATGAACGCTCGGAAGTTCGGGTTGGCTGCTGTCTCGCCGGGCAAGAAACCTGC
>JAZDLZ010000602.1:0-4987 GCA_043801535.1 Pseudomonadota bacterium | reverse complement strand
GATCAAGGGCGGCGGTGCGCACTGGGCGATCGCCGCGGCAGCGCGAGTCGGCCAGCTCTATCAGAACTACGCCGACGCTCTATTCGCTGCCGAGATCCCGAAGGAGCTGCGCAGTGACCCCGAGTTGGTCGATGCATACTGTGGAGCCTTGCAGGAGGTTGCAGAGCCGTTGCAGAAGAAGGCAGAAGAGGCATACAAGTTCTGCCTCGAGACCTCGACGAGCCTCAGCTTCTACAACGAGTGGTCGCGCCTGTGCGAGACCGAGCTCTCCGAGATCGATCCCGTAACGTATCCAACGTCAGGTGAGCTAAGGGCCAAGCCAGACCGAAGCTCGCTCATTGTGTGCGCGCAGCAGCCGATCACTACTATCGAGAGTGCGCCAGCCGCAAAGGAGGGCCAGAAATGAGAGTGTTCCCAGTATTCGGGATGGCCGCGCTGGCGGCGTTTTCGATTCCGGCATGCGGCGGGGCCAAGCAGAGTCAGCTTGCACCAAGGCCGATCGAGGAAATCGCCAAGGAGGCGCCACCTCCACCGCCGGCTGCGCCAGCAGCAGCAGGAGCGGCGCCAGCAGCAGTGGCAGCAGCTCCAAAGATCGAACGCACCGTGACCAAGGAGGCGCAGACCGATTTTGCCGAGGCAGTCAGCTACTACGAGGAGCAACAGAAGGTCGGACTGACGGCAGAGACTTGTGTTGCCGCTGCCCAGAAATTCCGCGAGGTTGCCAGCGCTCATCAGAAGATGATCGAGGCATACTTCAATGCCGGGGTGGTTTTCGAAAAGTGCGGCGACGCGCGCAATGCGGAATCGATGTACCAGAAAGCGTTGGCGATCAACGGCTCGTTTGCTCCGGCGTTGGCCAATCTTGGTGGGCTCTATTTGCGAGGTGGCAACGAGGACATGGCGTTCCGCTATGTCGAGCAAGCCAAGAAAGTCGACCCAGGCCATGCGGTTGCCTCGCTGAACATGGCCGCGATCTACTACTCGAGGATGTTGGCCACAAAGGACGCCAAGGTGAGGAAGGACTACGAGGAAAAGGCGTTCACCGAGCTGTCGCGCGTGCTGGCGGTCGACAGCGACAACATCGAGGCCTACACTCTCATGGCGTTGCTCTATTTCGAGGGTGCCGAGGAGAACAAGGCGCGGCTCGAGATGGCGCGGCTCCTCGCCTACGAAGAGGGCAAGCGACGCAACGAGAAGTACGCGCCCCTGCACAATGTTGGCGGGCTGTTGTATCTGAAGAAGGGGAACGTTTCCAAGGCGGCCGAGCTTTTTCGTCAGGCGATCGAGGTCAATCCAGGCTACGTCGACGCGCGGATGAATCTGGGACAGGTAGTGCTCGGATTCCGCAAGTACGACGAAGCCGAAGGACACTTCCGCCGTGTTCTCGAGGACAAGTCGATCACCGCGTCGACTCGTTACGATGCTTTGGTCGGGCTTGGTGTGGCCCTGCGTGGTCAGAAGAAGACAGAGGAAGCGGCGCGGGCGTACGAAGAGGCTACCAGGCTTCAGTCCGACCGTGGTGAGGCCTTCTTTGATCTCGCCCTGCTCTGGAAGGACGCCAAGTTCGACGACATGAAGACTACTCGGCAGGCCTATGGGAGGGCAAAAGAGCAGTTCAATCAGTTCTTGACCAAGAAGGGGACTCCGGAGAGCAAGAGGAAGGACGCCCAGACCTATATCACCGACTGCGACAAGGCCATCGAGGCCCTCGACCAGGCCATCGCGGCCATGGCGGAAATGCCGCCGCCAGCTCCGACGCCGGCTCCGGCTCCGGCTCCGACTCCGACTCCGGCTCCGACGGCGTCGCCTGGAACCGCCACGGGACAATCAGCCATGCCCGCGCAGCCACAGCCACAGCCACAACCAGAGGCACAACCAGAGTCGAAACAAGGACAGCTGCAGCCGCAGCCGTCACCAGCGGGAGCACCCGAAACGGCTGCTGTGTCAAGGCCGGCATCCGAGGCTGGCCTTGCCTTTCCGGTGGCAGTGAGCCGCTGACAGTGCAATCGCGGAAGAATATTTTTGCTCGCTCGGGAACCGATGACGATGCCGCGTTGTCTCATCGCTCAACCAGGCGAGTAGCGCAGCCAGCGCGGCAAGAATAGCTGCAAGAGAAGGAGCAGACGACATGAGACGGATACTGGTAGCAATGATTCTCGGTGCCCTGATGCTGGCATTGGCCGGACCGGCAATGGCGCAGAAGAAGAAAGGGACGGCCAAGGCTGCGGGCGGGGGCGGCGATGCTTCGGGTGGCTACCAGAAAGTCAAGACATACGATTTCTCTGGCGACACGATCAGCGGCGAGCTCCAACTCCCCGACGGGGATATCGGCAGGAGCCTCGTATCCAAGAGGCAGTCGAGCCTGATTCGTATTCGCCAGGATTTCATCAAGGAAATCGTGAAGTCCGCCGAAGACTTGTAGGGCCCAGTCGCGGTCGTTCCGTGGTCGTTCCGTAGTCGTTCGAGTAGCTTGAGTTGCCGCTGTCTCGCTATCTCCGCCGTCAGGCGAGAGGGAAATGTCAATGAATGGCACGAAGGTTCCTCTGATCTTCCGAGTCTACAAGGGCGAAGAGCTCGTCCGTACCGAGACGCTCACCCAGCCCGTCATCAAAATCGGCAAGCTCTCTTCCTCCCATTTGCGGATTGACGACGACCTCGTGAGCCGCATGCACGCGGTTATCGAGGTGACGTCGCCAACCGAAATCTCGATAATCGACCTCGGCTCCACCAAGGGCACGATTGTCAACGGTCAGAAGGTTAACAAGGCCAAGCTGCAGGACGGTGACATCATTGTCCTCGGCGATACCAGAATCGTGCTTGGCATTGGAGCGGCAGAAGCTTCTGGTCCAGTTGCCAGCGCTTCGTCCGGTGGTCCGAACAGAGTCGACGGTGCCATGCCGGCCATCGGCTCTGCTCCTCACGGACTCGGGGTTGGTGGTGCACCTGAAGGCGGGCCAGCCTCGATCGGCTCGATTCCGGCGCCGCCGCGTGCCGGGGGCTCGTTTTCGCTTCCCCCTCCTGCGGGAATGCCGATGGCGGTGGCTATTCCTTCCGCTCCGATGTCTTCTCCGGTTGGCGTGACTGCCCTGCCGCCGCTGGCGATCAATACCCAGTTGGAGGACACCAGCAAGAGCGCAATCGAAGTCGCGGCAATGCTTGCCGACTCGGTCATTACGGTCAAGCATTTGACCAATCCGCGAATAGGGAAGGTATCGGCATTCACCTGCGGATTGTTCGCTGCTGGATTGTTTGGACTGTTGCTGTGCGTGATCGCGGTCGGACATGGGGTGCGGGTTGCTACGACCAACAAGGCTGCCCTCGAGCAGTGGGTCGAGGTCGAGCGAAAGGCCCCCATCGATTTCCGTCCGATCCGAATGTCGGTCGGGTGGGATCTCATGGGCATGTTGGGATTGAGCGGCGGTTTGTTCGTGCTCACCTGGGGGCTTGCCCGATACGTTGAGGAGCGCAAGTCACCGTACTTCCGCATTGGTCGTTCGCGGGACGTAGAGTTCCCGACTGATTGTGTTCCGGACGAATCGTTTCCGCTCGTTTCTCCGCAGGGAGATCAATTCGTCTTCAGTAGAGCCGCGCAGATGCGCGGGGAGATGAGCGTCGACGGAAAGATAACTGCCCTCGACCAGCTTCCCCTGACCATGCCTATTCCTGCGGGGGCACGCATCAGAGCCGAAGCCGGGCCGAACACGTTCCTGGTGTCCTCGGTGCCAGCGCCGAAGCGTCATGGCTACACTCTATTGTCCTCGTTGGATCGTCGATTGACGGGGTTTCTTACTGGGGCCGCGGCCGCTCATTTCATCTTCTTGGCGCTGCTCTATGCGCTTCCGCCGCCTTCCTCGATGCTGTACGGGGATATCCTCGGTGACAATGAGCGAATGACCAAGATTCAGCTCAAGCCGCCAGAGGAGCCCAAGCAGATGGAGGACTTGAGCAAGGGCAAGGAAGACAAGTCCGGTGGTACGGGAACCAAGCAGGCGGGCGAAGAAGGAAAGATGGGCAAGAAGGACTCCACTCGGCAGTCTGGTCAATACGCGATGAAGAACAACAGCGTCGATCCGCAGCTTGCCAGGATGCAGGCGTTGGACAAAGCGCGCAGCGCCGGTATCCTCGGTGCGCTGCGGTCCAACCAGGGTGGGGCGTTCGCGTCACTGACCGCGACCGGCGATTTCTCCTCGGGGATTGACGATCGGGACGTCTACGGCGGTCTGATAGGAAACGAGGTGGGCGAGATGCAGGGTGGTTTTGGCTACGGCATCGCTGGTACTGGACCTGGCGGCGGTGGCACTGGGCTCGGCACGATCGGTCTCGGTCGCTATGGAACCATCGGTCATGGATCTGGTACCGGCTCGGGATACGGGATCGGCAGCGGTCGAGGCGGCATGAGGGGACGATCTGCCAGTCAGCCGGTTGTGCACATTGCCAATGCGACCACCAACGGCGCTCTCGATCCCAACATCATCAGGCGCTACATTCGCCAAAAACTGCCAGTCATCAAGCACTGCTACGAGAAGCAGTTGGTGGTGAAGCCCAGTCTGGCGGGGACGGTGACGACTCAGTTCACCATCAGTGGCACCGGGTCAGTGATTGCCGTGAAAGCCAAAGGCATGGGTGATTCTTCGGTCGAGAACTGTGTGGCGGGTGCAATCCAATCGATCCAATTCCCTCGGCCGGAGGGTGGTGGGCTAGTGTCGGTTACCTATCCCTTCACGTTCGAGCCAGCTGGCGGCCAGTAGCTTCCAGCGCGCGTAGCTGCCAAACAATCAATATCGACCAGTACGTCCCCGGCTTGCTTGACTGCAATGCGGCTGGTCAAGCGCTTGCCAATATCTGTGTGTGATCGTTGCTCGTTGGTCCCCGTCGAGGGTGACGAAAACGGAGCGTCAGCGACACCCGACGTGGATGTCTCTCGGTCGGATCGACATGGCAAGGCACCCGAGGGAGCGCAGGCCGTTCCCGGTCTTTGGTCCTCTGC
>JAZDLZ010000263.1:0-6391 GCA_043801535.1 Pseudomonadota bacterium | reverse complement strand
CATTGGAGTGCCATGTCACCGTCGCGCCGCCGATTGCTGCGGCGAGAATAGCACCTCGAAAGAGGAATGGAACAAGGAACTAGGGACTAGGCACAAGGGACCGGGAACAGCACGACCAACGGCTTTTGTTCACACCCGTTGACACCCTGATCGATGTTCTAGCAGCCTGGGCAGGTTCCTCCGGGGCAGGTGAGCTTGACATTGAGGGAGCAGGTGCAGTAGGTGTCGGCGCCGTTGCCGCACCCGGCATCCCAGGTGTCGATATCGACTGCGACGAGGTACCAGCCATTCGCCGGAGCCACGTAGCTGCTGAAGGACTCGTTGCCGACCGAGCTGGGAAGGGCATTGACGCACTGCTTCTGGGTCGTGGTGCTGCAGCCTGCCTTGCAGTTGTCCGTTGGCGCCTGGAACAACAAGAGGATGGCATTGAAGTCCGAATCGGCACCAGTCATGGTCACCGACAGCGATTCCCCGGCGAACAGGTAGATCCGGTAGAAGTCCTCTTCGCCGGTGCCGGCAGCAGACTCGCAGGTGCCTGCGTAGGCAGAGCCAGCTCCGGCGAGATTCACGGCAACGTTGGTACCAGTAGCGTCATCGGCCAGCGTCCGGCTAATGACCTGGGCGGTGCTGCACGATTCCGTGTCCTGCGAACCGGAGTAGCAATACTCCTCGGGAGTGGCGCAGCTTGGATAGCAGGTGTTGTTGACCTCGTAGCAGGTGTAGGCAGTGCCGTACAGATCGATGCAGTCCTGGTCGGTCGTACACTCGACGTTGGGCTTGCAGGTGACTCCGTTGAAGTGGTATCCCTCCGGGCAAGCGCAGGCATAGGGACCAGGGGCGGCACAGCTACAGGTGCCGACTCCGCAGATGGTCGGGGTTGCCGTGCAGAGTGCCACGCACTGGTCGCCCACCGCGGCGTAGCAAGGATCGCACGTTATCGCCGGCGGGGTAACCGAGCACTCGCTGTCGATGCAGTAGTATCCCGAAGGGCAGTTGGCGGAGGTGGTGCAAGTCTTCGGGCACAGAGTGCCAGCCGTTGACTCGAGACCGGCGCTGCGGATCTTCAGCTTCTGGAACATCCAGTAGCTCGTCGAGCTAGTGCCAGCCACGAAGACGTGGTTGTCGTTGATGCCTATGGCACGGGCGTAGGTCGTGTCAGTGCCGCCATACCAGCCGTCAATGTCGAAGCTGTTGTGAAGCGCCCCGTGGTACCGGCTGCGCGCCTCGATTCTCCAGTCGCTGCCGTAGGTACCGTTGGTGTAGTAGCCGGAGGTGTAGACAAAGCCTCGGTCCACGGCGATGCCGCTCGCGTCCGCTCCGACGGCGGCAGTCTCTTGGGTCCACCGCAGGGCGCTATTGGCGAGCGACCGCGCCTCGACCCTGATCCCGGTGCCACCGGTCTTGCCCCCGACCAAGTACATATTGATATCGTCGATGGCAATCGCCCGTAGCTGCCCGTAGCCGTTGGCGCTGTGGTAGATACCGTCGTTGTCGAACGCGATGTCCAGGGCACCCGTCGTGAGCCAGCGTTTCTCGATGCGCCATCGGTCGCCGGTGGCGTCGTTCTCGTGGCCAATCACGTACATATGGGTAGCGTCGATGGCGATGCCGGACGCTCTGACAGTGACGGCTGGCCAGACGACATAGCCGGTGCCGTTGAAGGTGGTGTCCAGCGCGCCGGTCACGGCCGAGCGCTTCTCGATCAACCCGTTGAAGCCGCCGGCACCGTCGTCGGCGGTGCCGACCACGAAGAGATCGATGCCATCACTGGCGAGGGCAGCACCGAGGGCGCTGTCCGAGCTGGTGTCCGCGTCGGAACCGTCCCAGGTGCTGAGAATCATGCCGTCGCCGTCGAACGTCGTGTCGAGCGCACCAGTGTTGACCTTGCGTTTCTCGATCGCCAGGCTAGCAGCCGGAGCCGCGCTGCCATTCCGTCCAGCGGTGAACAGCGACGAGCCGACCACGATCGAACGAGAGCCTACGGTAACGATGCTGGGGTTGATCGCAACTCCGTCGCCGTCGAACGTCGTATCGAGCGCGCCGTTGGCAACCTTGCGCTTCTCGATGCGAAGGGCAGTATCGGCGCCGGTGTCGCCGGTGACGAACAGGCGGCCGCCGGCATTGCCGCCCAGCACCAGGATGCCCCGCGGATTGCCGCCGGTCGTGGTGGCAATCTTGCCAGTACCGTTGGTGCCGAACTGGGTGTTCTCGTCGACCAGACCGTCGCAATCCTGATCGACGTCATCGCACGTCTCGGCGGCGGTACAGGTGGCGGTCACCTGCAACACGCCGCCGGTGAGGTCGGCGCCGGAAAAATCGAGCTTGAGACGGTTGTAGACAAGTGCGTACCACGTCCCGGCCTGCGGGCTGGCAACGACGATACTCTCGGCAGTCAGATCGGCGTTTTCGCTCTGGTAGTCGGAGACGGAGGCCGGGTCGCCAGCGGCAGCGAAGGGCAGTTTGCCGCGGGAAAGGTACAGATTGGCATTGCTGCCCGTTCCGGTGAGCGAGCTCAAGCTCAGAGTCAGATTGGTGGCATTGGCAGGTACCTCGATCTGGAAGTACTGCTTGAAGGTGGGAGGCCCAGCGATGCCCGAGATCTTGTTGTTGGTGCCGAAGGTCAGCGGGACTATCATCCGCGGAGCCGCGCCGCAGCCCACTCCGACAACGTCCCAGGAAGTTTCGACACTCGCCCGTTCGGTGGAATTCGCTCCGAAGAGATCGATGGCGGCCTGGGTGGTGGCTGCGCGGGCATCGGCAAAGGTGGCGGAGCCGATCAAGTAGCGCTCGAGTGCCCGAAGAAAAATGTTCTTGGTCTTGACGAGGCCTATGCCTGTCACCGCGGTCGGGTCGTTTCGTCGCGGGTGAGCTCCGCCGGTGACCAGCAGCTTGAAGGCCAGGCCAGGGATGCCACTGTTGTAGTGGACCATGCCATAGTCGTTTGCGGGTCCTGGTACGCCGCAATCCCACTTGTCGGTATAGTGGTCCTTCGAGAACCAGCACTCCTGCGCCACCGGAGCCGTATCATCGCACAACGGGTAGGCCGCCTGCCCCCAGCACGGCGTGTTCGCGCAGTCGTAGTACGGGTCGTTCATGTAGCGGAGCGCGTCGACTTGAACAGTCAGCTCGGCACCCGCCTTCCAGGTCCGAGCGTCGGTGGCAATGAAATTCGGATCCGTTGGTTTTCCGCTGTCGGACCAGGCCTGACAGAGGGCTCCAATGGCATCAGCGTAGAATTCGCCGAGAGCTCCGGTCTCGCAGGCGCCGTTGAGGAAGACCTGCGTCGCGACGACGCCGTGCCCGAACTCGTGGGCAAGAACGTCCAGGTGAGATACCGGACTTGACCACTTGACGTTGTCACCGTCGGCGAGCACCACGTGTCCGCGGAAGACCCAGTCGTTCGAGATGCCGTCGTTATCGTCATAGGCGGTTTGCCACCACATTGGGCCTGTACTGCCGTGGTGGACGGCGGCCTCAATGGCCCCGTCCGCTCCGTTGTAGGAAGCCATCCCGAAGACACTGGAGAAGCATTCGTACACCTCTCCCATTCGGTCGTAGGCAATGTCCACGTCGTCGTCGCCAGTTGCGGCTTGACCTTCGGAGCGCGTAGTTGCCAACCACGCCGGATACGTCGGGTACGTTGTTTCATTGTTGAACGTGAAGATCTGCCGGTTCGCGGCAGTGAGGATATTGGGGTGGCGTTGGACTACCGCTCCGCTATGAGCATCCACATAGACCGTATCCAACAGCGGCATCCCATCCTTCGCCTGACCATGCTCTCTGGTTTCCCAGGCGAGATGCAGTGACCGCCCCGAGTCGCGGGCCAGAAGGACGAAGACCAATCGCGGAGCGCTGAAACGGGAGGTGGGGGTCTGGGCATCCAACTCGGCGGCACGGAGCGCCGCGTCCTCGCTCAAGGTCGGCTGCGCTGAGACATCCTGGTCGGAGAGGAGGCCGCCGGCGGAATACACCGTTCCGCTCGAATCCACGTGTACCAGCAGCTCTCCGTTCACTACCGGCAGGCCGTCCTTCGTCTGGTTGTAGCGGGCGTGCAGCAGACCAAGATCGTCGACGTCGAGCTTGGCGAGACGGAGTCCTTCTGGTCGCCCGCCCAGCGCCACCGCAAGGACATCGACCGCTGGCGTCAGCTCCTGGGAGGCGCTTTCGAGGTCGAGACTGGTCACCGCGGCCTGACCGAGGTCGCCGGTAACGAAGGTTGGCGCTCCGCGTGTGCTGGTATTGGCGATCTCGACGTGGGGCAAGGCTTGAAGCGCGCCACGAACCGAGGGAGCGAATGCCGCGAGCTCGCTCGCCACGACCGGTGCCGCCACAGCGGGTGGTGCGGGGGGCGGTGTTGCCTCCTCTTCTTGTTGTTGCTGACATCCGACGATCGTCATGACAGCCACCATCGCGGCGACAAAAAGGAAAATCGTCCATGAAACGGCCGCTGTGGCTTTTCCCTTCATGAGGCAACACACTCCCTTCCGGATGGCATGACAAGCAAAGGTCATGCCCTCAGCTTAACAGTGTGATTTCTTTGACAAACGTCGCTATTGGCCGAGGTTGCGAGCTGCTCCGTTTGAAGCGATTCTCTCTGCGATCCAGCGTGCCACTGAAGCTAACTAATCAATATTCATAGAGAATTGCTCGCGAGGCGTCCGCTGTCTCAAATACAACAAATGATTGATATGGACCAGGCGATCATCGGCTTGTCGAGCGGAGAGATCGCACTGGCGAGACACCTGCGACGGTACCGAGCTCATTTCTAAGTGTGTCCCGGAGAGTCGACGGCGATTGCTCGATCGACGGTGGCCAACCGATTGATTTGATCCGGGATTCCGGCCGCCTATTCAGGTGCGAGCCGTACCGGGGGGGCTGTTCCTTGTCCCCTTCGTCGTCGTCGGAATTGAACAAGGAACTAGGAACAAGGGACAGGGGACCGAGAACGGCTAGTCCGTTGACCGATCGGGACACCCATCATTTTTCCGTTGCGTTTGCAGTCGATCTATGCGACCTATGCACACATAGCGCGTCAACCAAGGACTGACCTGGACGAGCCAGGCACGGCCGTCCGTGAGCTCCGGTACCGGTCCGTCCCTCTACGCGCCGCGGACAATGCCAGTAAATGCCAGTAATGGACAACGAGCTTCAACAAGTTGCCAGGAGGTCGCGAGAATGAACAAGGTATTCTGTGCTGCGAGTGCTCTTCTTCTCCTAGTGGGATGCGGAACCGAGGGTGAGCTCGACGATGTGTCGAGCTATTCGGAGGCACTCTGCATCTGTCCGCTTCTTTCCGATCCGGTCTGCGGTGCGGATGGAATCACCTACAGCAATCCCTGCACGGCCGGATGCAACGGGATCGACATCGTTCATGCAGGGGCGTGCGTTTCCGGGTGGAGCTGCCCGGTCACGATCCAGCCGGTCTGTGCCTACAATGCCGCCACGCGGGCGACTGCCACCTTCAGGAATATGATCTGCTACCTCAACTTCTCGGTGTCTCGTGACAACACCGGGTGGGCCGTGTCGAACGCTTACGATGCCTGCTGTTCCGAGGCCGACCAGACCTACTTCGCGTGCCCGGATGGGACCTCGGTGGTTGGTTGCCAGTGCCCTGCCAATGGCGGGTCACCGGTATGCGACCCGAACCCGCTGCTCGACTGTCCCGGCTACTGTGTTCCCGGCACTTCGGGGACCATAATCGAGTACTGCGCCATCTCTTCTCTTGGGGCAGTCGAGTGCAACTCCGTTTCGCGTGGTGCCTATGCCAACGACTATTGCTACCCACTCCCGCCCCCGCCGAGCGAGGAGTGCTGCGAGGCGATTGTTGCCAGGTCGTATGTATGCGGAATAAATGGCCAGCCAGTCTTCAAGACGTCGTACTGTCTGAACGATCCGTCATTCGAGTTTTCTTGCCCCAACACGCACCAACTGACTTGCGAAGTGTTCTAGACAGCTCCTGTCACTCCACTACTTCTACTTCTACTTCGGCGAGCAGCGATGGTGTTCCGGCGGCGGCCGGAGAACTGGCAAGCCTTCCTCCCACGAAATCGGCACCCTCTCCCAGATTCTGCGCAGGAGCGCACAGGGCTCCTCCATGAATACCGTGAGGTCCATGGCAAGGTGGCTGCCCAACTCGGTCGCCGCGAAGAGCCGGTCCTCCTGGAGGAGCAGGTGCACCAGCGGTCCGTGCAGCTTGAAGTGATCCAGGCGCGCGCCATTCTTCAGGCTCCAGATGCCCAGGTCGCCGCTGGCAAAACCGGCGATCAAGGTCCCCATTGGTCCCTCGGCCAGCCTGGTCACCGCGCTCGCCGGCGTAGACTCGAAGATGAATGCCGGCCTGGTCTTGGGGCTGCTGCCAGCGAGGGAGAGAAGCTCGATCTCGCCGCCGTCG
>JAZDLZ010000262.1:0-13903 GCA_043801535.1 Pseudomonadota bacterium | reverse complement strand
AACATGCCGGTGATGGACGGCATGAAGCTCATGGGCAAGCTGCACGACGATCCGGCGTTCGCCAAGACCGAGGTGTGCGTCATCACCACCGACGAGAGTCAAGAGACCGAAAAGCAGGCCCGCAATCTCGGCGCCCGCTACTTCCTGCGCAAGCCAGTGAATCGGCGCAGTATCGAGCAGGTGTTGACCAGCGTGTTCGGAATATCGTAGCCATGAGCATTCGGCCAGCACGGCTTGCCGACCACGCATCGCTGTGTTCTCTTCTGGCAGAGGTCGAGAATCTGCACGCCGAGCTGCTGCCGCTCTATTTCCGTCGGGTGACTGGCAAGACGTTCAGTCGGGATGCGCTCGATCGGTTGCTTCGCGTCTCGGACGAGACGGTGCTCGTGGCAGACGACGACGACGGCAATGTCGAAGGTCTGGTGCACGTTCAGCTCTTCGAGACTCCGGCGGCTCCGTCGATGGTGCCGGGTCGTCGCGCTCACATCGAGAACTTGGTCGTGGCAGCGGCGGCGCGGCGCCACGGAGTTGGCTCGGAGCTGGTCAGCGCTGCCCGAGCATGGGCGACCAGGCGCGGTGCCTCCGAGATCCTGTTGACCGTGTGGCGCGGCAACACCGCCGCCGAGCTATTCTACGAGTCACTCGGGTTTCAGAGGCTGAGCTCGGTGTTGGCGCTTCCGGTTGGCTAGGGAAGATGCGACCCGCCGTGAACGGTTGCGTCGAACCTGCACCACGCATTCTCGCCAGAACGCGGATGTTCCGAGGTCGAGGTCGAGGTCGACACCGACACCGACACCGACACCGATGCCTGTGCGCTCCCTTGTTCGTCTGGCTCGTCTTGTTCGTCTTGTTCGTTTGGCTCTGCGTGCCCAGGCTGGCAGCAGCCGGCGACGGATCGCTCGTCTGGAGAACGATCGAGACCGATCACTTCGCCATTCACTACTACGAGCCCAACGAGGACATTGCCAGACGTCTGGCAGCGGTCGCAGAGCGAGCGCACCTGGTGCTGGCGGCGGCGCTGGATCATCGTCCGCGCGGCAAAACAGAAGTGGTCATCACCGACGACACCGATTCGGCCAATGGCTACGCCATGGCGGCCCCTCGCAATGCGATCCATCTATACGCGACTGCGCCGGGACCATTGTCGTCGCTCGGCGATCACGACGATTGGCTGTACGTGCTGTTCGTCCACGAATACAGCCACGTGTTGCACCTCGATACCAGCGGCGGTCTGCCGTATGTCTGGAATCGGATCTTCGGCAAACAGTGGCTTCCAAATCAGATTCAGCCACGCTGGTTCATCGAGGGACTGGCAACCTACGAGGAATCCAAACGTACCGCTGGTGGCCGTACCAGGAACGCCATCTTCGACATGCTCATGCGCATGGCCGTCCTCGAAGGCAAGGAGCTGCGGATCGACGAGCTCTGTTCCGAGCCATTGCGCTGGCCGCACGGCAATGCCGCGTACCTGTACGGCGCGTTCTTCGTGAAATACATCGCTGATCGCTACGGCGACGACAAGATAGCCAAGATCTCGCGAGCGTACGGCCGGCATCCGATTCCCTGGAACTTGGGCCGGGCAGCTCGGCTGGCAGTGGGCAAGAACATCGACGAGCTGCACGCAGAGTGGCGGGCCGATCTGGCCAAGCGATACGCTCTACAGAAGGCAGCGGTACTGCGTCGAGGACTGATCGAGGGAAGAAAGGCGACAGAGAGCGGGGAGGGGAACAGCTATCCTCGCTATACCGCCGACGGTCGTTCCATCGTCTGGCAACAGAGCGACGGCTATAGCCGCGGGCGCTACCGAATCATGCCGCGCGGCAGCGACGCAGCTCGAGCAGCAGGCGACCTGGCGGCAATCGACGGAGCGATCAGGTACTCGCTGCTCCAGGACGGCTCGGGCATGGTGCTCGAGCGCTATCAAGCATATCGCACCAACTACTCCTACGCCGATCTCTACTACTATGATTTCGCCGAGCGGACGCTCGCTCGACTCACCCGAGGAGCCAGGGCTAGCAGCCCGGCAGTGTCGCCCGACGGCACGAGGGTAGCGTTCGTGGTCAACAGTGGTTCGAGGACGAGGCTGGCACTGATGCCGATGCCTCGCCTGGAGCGGGGGGGCAACGCCCTTTTCGAGGACGAGCGCGAGCGCGAGGACGAGGACGAGCACGAGCACGAGCGCGAGCGCGAGATTGTATGGGAAGGTCCGTCGCGCTTCGATCAGGCCGGATCGCCTGCCTGGTCTCCCGACGGACGGTGGCTCGCGTTTTCTGCCTGGACTGAGGGTGGCTACCGAGATATCTATCTGCTCGATGTCGAAACCCAAAAGCTCGACAGGCTGTTCGCAGACCGCGCCATCGACGCAGAGCCTCGCTGGTCGCCAGACGGACGCTGGATCTATTTCGTCAGCGATCGAACGGGCATTTTCAACGTCTACGCGGGCGAGCCGCGGCTCTCGGGCAGATTGTGGCAGGTGACCAATGTCCTCGGCGGAGTGATCTCGTTCGATGTGGCTCCCGACGGTCAGGCGATGGTCTATTCGGGATACCACGCCGGCGGCTACGACATCTACGAGCACAGCCTGGCAGAGAAGGAATGGCTGTTGGCGGAAGTATACGTCGACGACCGGCCGGAGCCAGCTCGCGTCGAGATGCTGGACGTGATGCCCGAGCCGAGGGCATACAGACCACTCGAGACCCTGGCACCTGATACCTGGAAGGGTTCGCTGATCATTGACGAGTCCTCGGGCACTATGCTGGGTGCCTCGACGTGGGGCGGCGACGTCGTTGGCTTGCACTCGTATGGTCTGGGGGCGGCGTTTGCGTCGAAAGCGGGCGACTTGGCTGTCGCTGGCAGTTACGCCTATCGTCGCTATTGGCCATCGCTGTGGCTCAACGCGAGCCGTGGCGTCGGTGCCATCGGCGGCCTTTTTGTCGACGGCTCGAATACTGCCTACCGAGAGGAGAGTTGGGGGCTCTCCCTCGGAATTGGGTTGCCAGTGCTGCGAGTACCGGGGGCGAGCTCGGACTTGACGTTTGCCTACGATCTCGGCTGGAAGCGAAATCTCGATTCGAGCCCACCTCTGGAGCCGGACGACGCGGTGATGCGGCTGCCGGAAATCGGCGTGGTTACCAGCCTCTCGGTGCGCTGGTCGCTTTCGACGCTCCGCTACTATGGCTATGCCATCGGACCTCAGGAGGGTTTCAGGCTTTCCCTTGGCACTTACTTTTGTCACCCCGCGCTTGGATCAGATTACCGCTCCGTCCAATTCGGTCTGCGCTGGGAGAGTTTCTGGCAGCTTCCCTGGCTCCATCACGTGCTGGCGCTCAGACTCTCGAGCGCGATCGAACAGACTGACCGAGCGCGGGACGGACCGTTCTATTTGGGGGGGCTGGGCAGGCAGGATATCGTCGATGCGATCCTGCACTCGACCCGGGTCGGAACATGGGCAGGGATTCGCGGCTATCCCCAGTGGAGCATGGCCGGTCGCCAGTACCACCTGCTGAATCTCGAGTACCGCCTGCCGCTCCTGGTCGTCGAAAGAGGACTGGGGATGCTGCCCATCTATGTCAGGCGTCTCCACGCTGCCGTTGTTCTCGATGCCGGCAATGCCTCCGATGGTCCTTTCGACGCCCGTGATCTGCGCCTCTCGGTCGGAGCCTCGCTGCGGCTGGATGTCGTGTTCGGTTTCTTTGCCGGAGGCGCGTTCGACGTAGGATGGGTGCGAGGATTGACCAACGGAGGGCGTGGTGAGTACTGGTTCCTTCTCACTCAGGGGCTTTGAGTGACGACGGACGCTACCCTAGGAAATCGGCATTGCGACGAGCAGGCGCTCGACGTTGCCTATCAGCACGTCGCGCAAGAACGGCTTGACCACGTACCCATCGGCTCCCATGTTCAGACCGCGGGCGGCATCCTCCACCGTCGGATAGGCAGCGGTGAGCATGATGATCGGAATCCCGGACGTGGCAGGATCGTTCTTCAGGCGCCGGCACACCTCGAATCCGTGGACTCGAGGCAGATTCAGATCCAGGATCACCGCATCGGGTGGTTCCCGGAAAATGGCGTCCAATGCCTCCTGTCCGTCGAGCGCAGTAACGACGCGGTGACCACGAGATTCGAGAATCCGGGCTACCAGGTTGAGCGTGTCAGTGTCATCGTCTACGGCGAGGATGTAGGCCATCGTTACTCTTCAATCAGGGAACGCACGCACGAGAACGCCGTTTCCGAGCTCCAGTCGCGGTTACTCATGAAGTAGTAGCGCACGTTGCCATTCTTGTCGATGAGGTAGCTTTCGGGAAGCCTGACTGTTCCGTAGCGTTTGGCTGTGTTGCCAATCTGACCGCCCTCGCCGTCCTCGGGTATGTCGAGCAGCACCGGAAAACCTGGAGCCCGTGGCATTTCGTCGAGCCCTTGCCAGTCCGGTTCCGAGGCGAGCGAAAGGACTGTGAAGGGCTCGTCGTTACCGAGCTCGTGCTGCAAGTGTTCCATGCCAGGGATCTCTTCGACACAGGTAGCGCACCACGGAGCCCAAAAATTCAGGAGCACTGTTCGGCCCTTGAACGCGGTCAGATCGAGCCTGCGGCCTGCTCTGTCGATGCCAAAGGTGGGTGGCGCTGGCTGCGGAAGCTTTCCGAGCACTGAGCTGGGCGTTGTCGGATTCAGCGCTTGGCAGTGGCTGGTGCGCTCGTTCTCCACCGCGGATCCGAGCGCAAGTAGAAAAGGCAGGGCAACGATAGCCACCAAGGAGGCAACCAGGAGCCAGACGAGCCAGTGGGGGGAGACAGAGGCGGGGGCAGCGGCCGAGGCGGCGGCGGCGGGCTGCTCTTCTTCGGCCCGCGGTGCAGCTAGCTCTTGCGCGACTCCTGAGCTCCTGGCGCTCTGATTCATGAATCTCGGTTGGGATTCTACGCGGCGACTATCGTCCGGCGGCAGCCTGGGTGGGCTTGGCGCCACCTTTGGCCTTGGCGAGCTCCTCGTCAACGACGGTCTTGAACTGGTCGATTGGCAAGGCGCCGGCGAATTTCCGTCCATTGATGAAGAAGGCAGGGGTGCCCGACACTCCGATGGCTTCGGCCTGTTTCAAGTCTGCTGCGAGGGCGGCAGCGATTTTCGGGGAGTCCAGCGCAGTCTTGAATTTGTTGACGTCGAGACCGATTTCCTTGGCAAAGCCTTCGAGTGACTCGCGGCTCAGGCTACGCTGATTGGCGAACATCTTGTCGTGCATCTCCCAGAATTTGCCTTGCTCGTGGGCAGCGAGCGCTGCCTGGGCTGCGACCTTGGCGTTCTGATGGAAGTCGAGCGGGTGCTGTTTGAAGACAATCCGTACGTTCTTTCCGTAGAGCTTGGCGAGCTCGGTCATCGTGTTGGCGCCTCGCGAGCAGAACGGACACTCGAAGTCGGAGAACTCGACGATCGTTACTGGCGCCCTGGGATCGCCCATCGCCGGCGAGTCGCCCGGTTTCACGTCGTAGACCGTGTTGTCGGCGGGCGGCCGCTGCTGCATGGGTGCCATTGCAACCGAGGTCTGGCCGTCCTTGATGATGGTTGCGTACAGATCCTTCGGCTTTGCTCCCTTCTTGAGAAGCTCGTCGGCCTTGGCGATTTCTTCCTTGATTCTCGCCTCGAAAGGCTCGGTGCCAACCTGGCCTCTGAAGGGACGACCGTTGATGTAGAACGACGGAGTTCCCCCGACGCCGAACTGTCGAGCCACCTGGAGGTCCTTGTCCACTGCTGGCTTGAGCTTCTGTCCGTCGAGCGCTGCTTTGAACTTCGCCATGTTGAGCCCGATCTTGGTGGCATAGCCCTCCAACGCGGGGCGATCGAGCGCCTTCTGATTGGCGAACATTTCGTTGTGCATCTGCCAGAACTTGC
This sequence comes from Pseudomonadota bacterium, assembly GCA_043801535.1. GTDB lineage: Bacteria > Myxococcota_A > Polyangia > Haliangiales > SHYZ01 > JAZDLZ01. The sequence continues at coordinate 8,029 of JAZDLZ010000262.1, read as the reverse complement.
CCTGCTCGTGAGCAGCCAGCGCTGCTTCCGCAGCACCAGTCGCATTCTTGTGGAACGGCAGCGGGAAGTTCTTGAAGACGACGCGCAGGTCGCCGGCGTAGCGTTTCATTGCCTCTTCGAGGGGAGCAGCAATACGCGAGCAGAACGGGCACTCGAAGTCCGAGAACAGCACAATGGTGACTTTGGCGGTCGCTGGTCCCTGCTGTGGATCGGTGGCAGCGACTTCGATCTTGTAGACCGCGTTTGGATCAGGTCCGCTCGGTTGATTCGGCGCCTGTGCCTGTGCTGCCTTGACCTCGGTTTCCCCGTTCTTGATGATCTCGTCGTACAGTTTTTCGCCACGAATGCCCTTGGCTCCGAGAGTGTTAGCCTTGGCAAGCTCCTCGTCGCACAGCTTGACGAAGTTCTCGAGGGGTTGGGCACCGGAAAGAAAACGTCCGTTGACGAAGAACGCTGGTGTTCCCCGGACCCCGAATTGGAGAGCCTGCTTCCGGTCGGCCTCGATTGCTCCCTTGTGCTTTCCGGAATCGAGCGCTGCCTTGAAGCGCGCCAGGTCGAGACCAAGCTGGGAGGCATAGCCTTCCAGCGACGCCCGGTCGAGCGCCTTCTGGTTGGCAAAGAGCTTGTCGTGCATTTGCCAGAATTTTCCTTGCTCGCCAGCAGCGAGGGATGCCTCGGCCGCGGGCGTGGCATTTTTGTGGAACGGAAGCGGCTGGTTCTTCCAGACGAAGCGGATGTCGTTGCCGTACTTCTTTTCGAGATCGGAGAGGGTGACTTCGACCTTCGAACAGAACGGGCATTCGAAATCGGAGAAGATGATTACCGTGAGCTTGGCCGTCGGTTTGCCTTTCACTGGTGAGCTTCCGACTTCGACCTTGTAGGTCTTGGTTGGATCGGGCGCGGCCGGTCTCGGGGGGCGCTCGCCTGGCTGGTTCGGTTGGGCTGCAGCCACTGCCGAAGGTCGTTTGGCATCCTTCATCAGCTCTCGGTAGAGCACGTTGGCAGCGATTTTCTTCTCGGCCATCAGCTTCTGGGCAAAGGCAATCTCGTCGTCGATCGCCTTCTTGAATTCCTCGAAAGGCTTGGCGCCAGTCAACTGTTTGCCGTTGACGAAGAAGTTGGGCGTACCACGCGCTCCAACCCGCTGAGCCTGAGCCATCTCGGAGTCGATCTTGGCCTTGAATTTGTGGGTATCGAGCGCGTCCTTGAATTTCTTCAGGTCCAGCCCGATCTCGCCGGCGTAGCGTTCCAGCGACGCCCGGTCGAGCGCCTTCTGGTTGGCAAAGAGCTTGTCGTGCATCTGCCAGAACTTGCCCTGTTCGTGAGCGGCAAGAACTGCCTCGGCAGCAGGCACGGCGTTCTTGTGGAACGGGAGCGGGCTCTGCTTGAAGACCACCCGCACCTGGTTCGGGTAGGCGCCCTTGATCTGCTGAACAACGCTGGCGCCCCGACTGCAGAACGGGCACTCGAAGTCGGAGAACTCGACGAGAGTAACCAAGGCGTTGGCTGGTCCAAAGCCCGGATCGCTGGGGGTGACGACGACTCTCATTCGCTCGGACTGAGGATTGCCCGGACCCAGCTCCTCCTCGAGCCGTTCAATGGTCATTCCCGCCGTCGAGGAGTTGGAGACAGTGGTATCGGACTTGCCGGAGGTATGGCGACCAAGGAAATAGCCGACCATCAATGCGAGAACCACCGAAATAATCGCAGCTACTTTGTTCATGCTCGTTCCTTTCGAACCTTTCGAACCTTCGAGCCTCCCTGCCGGACTGCAACGCAACCGCTCTCTCCGAGCGCTTCCTGCGGGAGGGCAGATGCAACCACGGCCAAGATGATCACCCAAGGCAACACTAGTCATCCTCTGTAAAGGATCTTGGCCTTTTGCGCAAGCTCAACATTCTTCGCGCCTCGTTCGTTCTCCAAACATGCCGCTGTTCGCGCCCACGAGAGTGGGCCGTACCAAGGGACGTAGTAGCAACGGGGCTATTCGCTGCGTTATTCCCGCCAATACTGGACCACTGCTCTTTCCCAGCCAGCAAACGTAGCGTCATCGATGAAGGCTACCTCGTCCGGGCTAGCACCATGAACGGCGAGCGCAAGCCGAGTCGGCGAGGCAGGTACCTCGTCGAGCGTCGGATCCACTGCCACCCAGTGCTCGCCGATCCTGACGGTAACCCAGCGGTGGCGCAAGAGCACGTTGCCTTCGAGCAGAAGACCGGTGACCAACTTCGCTTCGTAGCCCTTGTTTTCGAGGAGCTTGGCCAGCACCAAGGCGTGGGCAGTGCAGTCTCCCCGGCCCATCGACAGGAGTACCTCGGGGACCAGGGTCAATCCTGGAGCCCGGAGGTCGTCTTCGAGAGAACGGGCGACGAACGAGGTGCGTTCCCGCACTTCCTCGAAAGCGAAACCGGAAGTGGGGATTGCAGGAGGATCCACCCTGACTTCCCAGCTTCCATTCGGAACGTCTTTCTGGGCGATGATTGCCTGGTCGGGAATCTCGGCGATGTTCGGCGGAGCTTTGCGGACGTTCTTCACCAGCAGGTGCAGCCGGTCGTCCCCGACTGGCTCTCCGTCGACCATTATTGCCGAGGCCTGGACGATTTCGGGGGGGTCGAAGGACTCGGCGAGCTCGTCCCTGCTGGCGAGCCTGCTCGTGACTCCTTGGGGGTCGCCAGCCTCGACGATCCGTCCCCGTTGATCGAGAAGCGCACGAGCGTGAAGCTCCGCTGTCGGGGAATAGATGGCCGCAGAGAGAGAGCGATGGTCATCGTGGAGCTCGACGCTGACTTGAACGAGCGCCAATCCAGCGCCCTCGATGAGCACTGGTCCTTCGAAGACCCGGCCGGGCGTCCTGGTTCTTCCCACGACCAGGAGTGGCATCAACGTCGAGGGTATGGCGGCTCCACTGACGATTCGTTGTGGACGTCCAGGGTGAGTGACCAGCCAAGAACGATCCGGAAGGCGTACTGCCTCGGCCTGGGTGCGTACGCCTTCGGTCTGATAGGAAACGATCACTTGAGTCGGGGTGAGCATTGCGTCGGTGTCGACCTCGACCACAGTCTCGGTGGCCACCCTGGTGCCGCCACGCTTCACGACGATGTGCTCGAGGCGCTGGAAATGGTAGCGATTCGCGTCTTGGGGATGAGCAGCGAACCTTTCGTGAGCTTCGCCGATGCGGGCACCCTTCCAGAGCAGCACGTACGTTGCGGAGTATCCGTCGAGCGCAGGAGCGATGTGCGCAGCGCGGGCCGCAGGATCGTCGATATCGGGAGCGGGGGCGGAGGCGGAGGCGGACACCCGTGGCGTCCGGATGGGGGTGGTACAGCCAAGAACAAAGAGTAGCGTGGCGAGGAGTGTTCGAGACATACTCTGCACAATCCTAAGAAAGCAACAGAGTGATCGCAAGTTCCGCGGAAAGCAAGGATCTCGGCCTCGAGAGATGGCGGCATCAGAGCTAGCACCGGCATCGACACCGGCGCCGGCGCCGGCGCTGGAATCCTGGGTCGTCGTTGGCTGTGGCTATGTAGGCGAGCGACTGGCTGCCTGTCTGGTTTCGGCAAATCCGGGTCGCTGCTCGGTTGCCGGGGACGCTGGCACGGACTCGGACAGTGCCGCGGAAGAGCAGCAGCAACAGCGCCTCGGTGAGAAGGGCGAAGGCGGTCACGTCGTTGCGGTCACTCACCAGCGGGAACACGCCAGCGAGCTGGCTCGGCGGCTCCCGCGCGTCGACGTCAGAGTAGCGGACGCATTCTGTCCCGAAACCCTGGCGACTGTTCTTCCGATGCGGGCGATGATTGTCGACTGCGTTGCTCCGGTTCGCGGCAGGTCGCCTCACGAGCCAGGCCTTGTGGCAGCGGCTGCCCGGGCACAGGCCAGAAGAATCGTCTATGTCTCGGCAACCAGCGTCTATCCGCGCGGTGACGGCGGCTGGATCGATGAGGACACTCCCCCTTTACCAGACACTCCTCGAGGAAAGCTCAGGCTCGAATCGGAGAACGCCTTGCTCGAGGCCGCCGCAGCTTCCGGGATCGAGACGGTCATCCTCCGCGTGGCTGCGATATACGGACCCGGTCGGGGAGTCCACGAGCGCATTCGTGTTGGTCAGCACTGGGTGGTCGGTGACGGTGCCAACTGGTTCAGCCGAATCCACGTGGATGATCTGGTGGGCGTTATCGTCGCCTCTGCCACGATCGAACCTCTGCCGCGGAGAGTCTACCTGGTGGCGGACGACGAGCCGACCACTGCCCGCCAGCACTGCGACGGCATTGCCGCTCTTCTCGGAGTGCCACCGCCACCTCACCTCGACGCCAGTCGGGCAAGCAATGGCTCGGACCAGTGTCCGACCGGGACGGCGCGGTCGGGGCAGCTCTCGTTGCCAGGATCCTCGGCAAGAGATCCAGCAGATATTCACCTCGGCAGTCGGCGAGTGAGCAACCGCCGTCTCAAGAGCGAGCTCGGGATCAGGCTGCTCTATCCAAGTTGGCGGCAAGGCGTGCCAGCGTCGATCGCCGAGACAACCGCGCTCCGGCGTAGTAGCGGCGGCCTTTCCCTTTCCAGTGCGAGCAACGAGGCTAGCAACGAGGCTAGCCATGAGTAGCAGACTCCAATACGACAATGGATTTGGCACGTGCAGTACTTCGAATCGGCTGGCGATGGTGGGCCTGGTTGCGGTGGTGCTCGCCGAGCTGTCCTGGGTCTCGCCTGCTTCGGCTTCGGCTGAGGAGAATACCAACAAGCCAGTGCAAGTGCTCTCGGAGTTTGCATTCGGCTACCACGTGCCAGCGGCGCCGCGTGAATACCGAGATCTCGTCTCTTCTGGACCATCGCTAGCGTTCCGCATCGTCGGACGTGGCCCAAACACACGAAGGACTGGGTTTATCGAGCTCGCCTTCATGTCCGGGGGCACGAAGGAAGGCGCCGTTCCCTTTCTCGAAGGCAGCACCTACTCTTCTTTCGAGTGGGGATTTGGCGTTCAGCTCGACTGGCAGGTCTCCAAATGGAGCCGTCTGATGGGCCGATTGAGCTTCACCACCGGCTACGAGAAGATTGAGCTGCTCACCCACGTCTATCACAACGGGGAATACAAGGAAGCATTCCTCGGCGAACGGTCGACGCTGTTCGCGCTCAGGCCAGGGCTGGGCTTTCAGGTTGACGCTGGGCGGTACGTTGTTGGGATAGAGGTTGGCGCTCGCAACGCTCTGTCGTTGGGCACGCCGATGGGAATCGAGGGCATCTGGGGCAAGGTTGATTTTTTTGCATCCCTGGTGATCGGTTTCCGTCCGCCACCATTGCCGCCGAGCAAAGACTGCAAGGAGAAGTGAGAGAGCGGCGGCCTTGCAGGGGAAAGGCTGCGACAATTGCAGGGAGAACACGACACCCAACTAGCTTGCCAGGCTTGATTGGCCCGTGGCAAGACGGCGGATCGATTCTTGCTGTGGCCTCCGGATAGTGAGTTGACGAAGGAGAGTTGGCAGCATCGGAGGCCGGACCCGGCCCGGTGACTGGCATAGCACTAATCAAGGAGGCTACAGATGGAGACGCCAGCAAGGGTGATACCGGAGAGAAAAGTAACTGGTTTGCTTGGTAGCGCATCGACGGCACTCGGCTTTTCGGCGTACGTATTGGCATCGATCGGCGGGTGCACCGGGAATGGCGCGAGCGTGCCGCCAGCCGGTAGCGACGGAGAAGCGCCACCGGCCAAGAGCCCGATCGTCGACAGGACTGTCGATACGGATGCCGCGCCGCTATCCACCCAGCCCAATATCGTCGTCATCATGACTGACGATCTCGACGAGTCGACGTTCGACTTTGCCCTTGCACTGCGCGACCTTGTCCCGACGACAGGCGATCTGATCCCGACGATAAGGGAAACGTTCGTCGATCAGGGTTTGCGTTTCGCCAATTCGTTTGCGACCGATCCGGTGTGTTGCCCTTCGCGCGCCACCTTCCTCTCCGGACAGTACGCGCACAACCATTGTACGCTGTCCAATGAGCCGCTGAATGGCACGATACTCAAGTTTCGTGACCTCGACGCGTTGCCGAGCTGGCTGCAACAAGCTGGCTATCGAACTGGCTTGATTGGCAAGTATTTGAACGGCTACGGCATCAGCATCGAGAGCATGCCCGGAGTGGCGAAGGAGCGCGACCCCGAGACAGGCCAGTGCGAGCCGATCGAGGCGTCGGTCTGCGACCAGCTCGATTGTTCGACGATCACCAGCAATGGCTCGGACTTCGTCGACAGCAAGGCTGCCCTCTGCCTTGGCTGTTTGAGTCGCAGCGCGCAAAGTGGGATGGAAAAGACTCGCGTCGACTACGTGCCGGAAGGATGGGACGAATGGTACGGTCTCCTCGACATTTCCACCTATTGCACGGCCAACTATTTCTTCAACGAAACCATCCCCGACCTCGAGGGCGAGCCAGAGACGACGATTCGTCAATACCTCGAGGACGGGACGACGCTGCGCTATGCGCTCGACGCCGACACGGGACTCATCTCCGATCCGGTATCCGACGAGGGATTCGAGGAGTGCCGGGCTAGCGACACCAGGAAGAACTATCAGGCATGTGTCGAGACCAAGCACGCCGAAAACTTTCTGCGCCACGATTCGTCCAAACCGTTCTTCCTGCTGCTCAGTCCGATTGCGTCCCACGTGGAGGGTTGCGGCTGCTGGGATGAGGACGGACCGCAGATCGAGCTCATCGGCGGCGATGATCTCGAGTACCTGGACCAGTTCCACGAGACTCTTCGGCCAGCGCCCGAGGACGAGTCCGACGTCGATACGATCCTGGCCAGCGGAGTCCTCGAGACGCGAGCGTCGTGGAATCCATTCAAGCGACCCTCGTTCAACGAGCTCGTCATTCTCGACAAGCCGACTCCCCAGTTGCAAAGCATGAAACGGCTCAGCACGGCGCCACGGGAGGGTTTGGCGATCAGCGACATCGAGGCCGTCAAGAGCCAGTTCGTGAGCCGGACGGTCGCGCTCAAGTCAGTGGACAGGATGCTCGCGCGGGTGATTGCCACGCTGCAGGAGCAAGGCCGGCTCGAGCAGACCGTCTTCGTGTTCATGTCGGACAACGGCTACATGTTTGGCAGCCATCGTCTGTCCGCCAAGGCTCGGGCATACGAGGAGTCGGCTCGGGTCCCACTCCTGCTCTGGTACCCAGGAAGGGATTTCAGCCCGGTCGCGACTCCCGCCAGCACCACTGCCGTTGCCCTCAACAACGATCTCGCGCCTACCTTCGTCGAGCTCGCTGGCGCGTCGGGCATCGTCACCAATGCCGATGGCCGGTCGCTGGTTTCGGTGATCGATGCGAGCTACCGGCAGGAGCCGCTGCCCGAGTGGCGCCGCCGTCTGTTGCTCGAGTACTACTCGGGGTTGTTCGCCAGCGCGCCGATTCGCTCTGCCGGTATCGACCCCGATCCATGGATTGCCCTTCGCAGCTTCGTTCCGCCGGCTGGTGGGATGAGCTACGTCGAACACTTCAACGGCGTGCAAGTGGTGGCGCGCGCGGGCGAGCCACCTGCTCGGGTCCCGCTGTTCAGCCTCGGTCCAGACCAGGAATGGAACCTCGGCTGGATCTGGCAATGCCCGTCGCCATACGAGACCTGCCCGAATCGCATCGGTCGGGAGGCCTATGACCTCGCGACCGATTCCCATCAGCTCTGGAATCTGCTGCCAACCGGAGGCACCCCGCGACTCCTGCCCGAGCAGAGCCAAGAGCTAGCCGACACTCTCAGGAAGCTGGCTTCCTGTGCCGGCAATGACAGCGAGTCGCCCACCAGCTGCCGGTTGCTGGAGGATACCTGCGACGGCTGTCACTACTAGTCACAAGTTCCCGAGTTGCACCACCGTCCACCGGGGCACCAGCTTCTGTCCCTCGACGTCCCTAGTCGCTAGCGGGTGTGAACAAAAGCCGTTGGTTGTGCTGTTCCCTGTGCCTAGTCCCTAGTTCCTTGTTCCATTCCTCTTTCGAGGTGCTATTCTCGCCGCAGCAATCGGCGGCGCGACGGTGACATGGCACTCCAATG
>JAZDLZ010000257.1:0-4074 GCA_043801535.1 Pseudomonadota bacterium | reverse complement strand
CCCATCGATCCGGGGGGGAAGTGCTGCTCGGCAACGAGTCGGCCGATCTCGTCCAAGGTGACGGCACCGGGGCGCGTTGTTGGGGGGTGCCGAAATCCACGTAGACATTGGGAACGGAGGTGAGAATTATCAGCAACTCGGCGTTGATCTGGGAGGCAAGCACCGACGATGTCAGGTCCTTGTCGATCACTGCCTCGATGCCTTCGTAGTCGTCCCGGTTGTCCTTGACGATTGGGATTCCACCGCCTCCGGCAGCAATGACGATGTGCCCGGCCTGGGCAGCGTCGCGGATCATGTGGCGTTGAAGGACCTTGACCGGATGCGGCGACGCAACAACCCGACGCCAGCCACGGCCGGAGTCCTCGACGATCTGCCAGCCAAGCGTCCGCTGGCGGTTTTCTGCGTCCTCCTTGCTGAGGAACGGGCCGATTGGCTTGGTCGGCTTGCGGAAGGCCTCGTCGTTTCGGTCGACGAGCACCTGGGTGATCACCGTCACCACGTATCTTTTCATGTTGCGGCGGCGAAGCTGGTTGAGAAGAGCCTGTTGAAGGATGTATCCGAGGCTGCCTTCGGTTTCTGCGACCAGCACATCGAGCGGCCATGGATGAACCTGCTCGCGAGTAAGCTCGCTTGCCAGAAGCAGGTTTCCCACCTGCGGACCATTTCCGTGCGTTATCACGACGTTGTAGTCTCGCTCGACCAGGATCATGAGAGCGCTGCATATTTCCTCGGCGTTGCGCTCGTGATCCTGGACTGTGCCTTTCTCACCAGGAGCGATGAAAGCGTGGCCGCCCATGGCGATGAGGACGATGGGTCGGTCCGGTCGCAGGCGCTGACGGTCGTTTTCGCTCATGACCAACCCATACTGCGGCTAGGCGCAGAGATCAAATCCATCTTTTCCTGGCTCGAAGACGATTGAGGGGCGACGGCGACAAAGCACTGCTCCGCCGCGGTGAGTGAATCCGCCTTCAGCAGGCATTCGTAGTGGGCGCGAGAAACCTCGCTCTGGCACCTGACCCGTAGCGACCGACTGTGCAGCTGGCGAGCATCGCCGATCGCCCGTTCGAAACTAGCTAGACCAGTCGGAGTCGAGACCTGTGCTCGCGCGCTCACGATCAGGCTGATCGTCTTTTCCAGCAGCGCATCGCACTCGGCAGTATTGAGCGGAGAAGAGGTGGGGGAAGAAGAGGAGGAGAGCTCGGTCTGCCAGGCGCGGGCGTATTGCTCGGCACGATCTGGGTCGTGAACGATGCGCAGGACGCTACCGGATGAGTCGGACACCGATTCGTCGATGGGTGTGCTGGAGTTGGCCATCTCACCGCTCCCCAGCAAGCCAGAGCACATTGATTTGGTGGCAACGACCTTGGTTGTTGCCGCTGGCACGAAGAGAGCGACGACGCAGGTTTCACCCGTTCCTCCTCGATTGGAAAACGAGCACTGCACGTCCTTTCTGGACACTGCGCAGGTAGCATGGATGTCCGGCGGCGCTGCCATTCGGCCGTGCTCGGCCACGCCGGAGACGTGGCAGCTCGCCAGCAGTACGGGTACTACGAGATGCAAGTGTTTCATGGCGTCTTCCAATCGAGCAGGAGCACTGTTGCTGCGAGCACGAGCTAGAATTTCGCCGTGACTCCGACCTTGCCGTTGTAGATGGGGTCTTCGTCGAGAGGCAGGGTCTCGGTGAACATCTTGGTGTGGGCGGCGCGCTCATCCTGTCCTGGCGCGCCTTCGAAGACGAAGAACAAGCTCAGCCTTTCGTGGAGCGCTGCCTCGACGATCAGGGAGAGGTAGGCGCGCAGTCCCCAGTCCCTTTCTTGGAGTTTTTTGGCGGAATCGATTTCCACTCCTACCAGCCTGGTCGCCCGTTCGCGTTCTTCTTCGCTCAGACTGTTATTGGTGCACACTCCTGGTCCGTGCTTTGGCAGATCTTCGCCCGGCTCGGGCTCGCCACAGAGTTGGTCGCTCCAGAGGTCGAGATAGGCGCGACCGGTCACCGTCACCAGATTGCGGAAAGTGATGCTCGCCAGGGCGCCAGCCTGGGTGGTGAAGGTATTCGTACCGTTGAATCCGCCGCCGCCGCCGAGCGAGGCGAAGACGGCGAAGGCGAACGGATCGCGTTGAAAGAGGCGATAGCGAGCAGTGCCGAGGAATTGCCAGTTGACCAGGTAGCTGCGAAAGCCCACCCCGACATCGAATCCGGTGCCCATCGGGTTGTCCTTGACCCCGACCGTGGCGCGAAACTCGACCCAGTACGGATAGCCTACGCCACCGTCGAGCGAAAAGTGACCGAGCGGCATGGTGCGGGCGCCAAAGGAGGAGAGCCCGCGCTTGATGCGCAGCACGTCTTCCGGGGTCGGACCAGTGTCGATGATCCTCATGTTGGCATTGAGGATCTCGGCCTTGCCGCCCTCGACGCGAACGGTCTCTTCGAAATCGAAGTAGCCATCCTTGCGGACAGTGACGACGTGCTCGCCGACGTCGATGTCCTCTTTGAACAAGGGCGTCCTGCCGATTACCTCGCCGTCCAGGACGACCTCGGCAGAGTCGACGCTCGACAGGAACCGCAGCGAGCCGATCGCGCGCAGCGCGGCGGTGACGCTCGCCACCTGCCCGGCTGCGACCTGCACTTTCTCCTCGAAAACAGCGTAGCCGGTTTGCTGCACGGTCACGAAGTGCTCGCCGGCGGGCACTTCTCTCTCCACCGGTACTGTTCCGGCGCTGGCACCATCGATGAAGACCTTCGCTTCCGGGACCGGAGATACGATTTTGAGGAGTCCCGTCGAGGGTGGAGGGGGCGCGGCAGCGATCTTGGTAAGGCTTGCCTTCACGATTGTCGCCGAGCCAGCGTCTACGCTCACCTGATCCTCGAATGGGGTGTAGCCCTGGACCTTGACTGCGAGTCGGTGCGAGCCCGAGGCTACCGACTCCAAGGTGACGGGCGTTTTCCCTTTGAGCTCTCCGTCGAGCCACACCTCGGCGCCCTCGACGTCGCAGACAACTTTGATGTTGCCGCCGGTGACCTGCTGAATCGTCGTTGCCAGAGTGGCGACTACCTTGGCCCGCTGGCCGCCCTTTACGTACACGGTTTGTTTCCACGGTACCGTCGGAGGCTTGCGAACTTCGACGACGTGAATCCCGTCATCCAGCCCATCGACCAGAGCGGGCGTCGTGTCTGGCTGGCGCTTGCCGTCGACAAATACCTCGGCGTCGGCGACGTCGGCCTCGACGAGCAACGAACCCTTGGGTTGTTCGACCACGATGGCGCGGAGAACGGGAGCCAGGGTAACTCGTTCTCCTTCTCGCACTGTTACCCACTGGCTATGTTCGGTGAACCCACTGCGCTTGACCTCGACGAGATGCCGGCCGATTGGCGTTTCGGCGGCGAGAGGAGCAGTTCCGATCGATTGTCCATCGAGGAAGATCTCGGCGCCCACTATGTTTGGGTCGGCCGCCGCTTGGACATCGACCGTGCCCGGACGGACCTCTCGTTCGAGCAACACGAAGAAGTCGCCGCTACCGCGGTTGACCGCGATCTGTCGTTCGACGGCTTTGTAGCCTGGTAGCTCGACTATCAGGCGATACTCGCCCTTTGCCAGCTTGGTCGCGTAGGGTGTGTAGCCGACGATTCCGTACAGCTTGTCATCGAGATAGATGGTGGCTTGCTGTGGCGAGCTGTCGATCTTGACGGCATAGCGGCGGCCATGTCGATCAGGCCTCGGTTTGGCCTGTGCCCACGAGGTCGACGTCGTGGTCGCCAACGTCGCAACGAAGGCAACCACCATCGAGGCTAGGAGAGCCGCTCCTCGCGACCGTAGTGCCGAGATAATTTGGCGTTTGAAAAGGACAGTCAAGACGTTCCTCCAGCAGCGACGGCTAGGGTATTGCATAGCGGAGCCGCCTGCAAGGAGGCGACCGATCCTTGATCCGGCGCTAGCGCGCCTTAAGACCACCCCTCCGCCCCTCCTCTCCGAGGAGGGGAACCGCGGCGCGTCATCTCCCGGGCGACCACCAAATTGGTGCAGCGCCGCGACTCGCTCCGCGCGGCGAAGCCGCGCTGCGCTCGTGGTCACTATC
>JAZDLZ010000238.1:0-2237 GCA_043801535.1 Pseudomonadota bacterium | reverse complement strand
CTCCGACATTGCCTGTTGCCTGTTGCCGGTCGCCGGTTGCCTGTGGCCTGTTCTGCAGCGGAGGGAACGAGCACAGACGCTCGGTCAGGCGCATGCTGCCGGCTGGAATCGTGGACTCCGAATCCCAGTCCGAGCCGGAAGCGTTGCTGCTACTGACACTCTAGGGTACGATGTCGCCTCCGCGTTCCTGAATGGCGGATCGGTGGTCCTTGCTGCGGGACGAATCAGACGAAGTATTGATGCTGTACTACCAGCGAGGGGATGTCCGGGCCTTCGAGGTGCTCCTGGCCCGTCACCGCAAGCCGATCTACAACTTCGTGTTCCGGTTCGTCGGGGACAAGACTGCGGCGGAGGACCTTCTGCAGGAGACTTTTCTGCGCGTCATCAAGGGAGCCAATGCCTACCAGCGGCAAGCCAAGTTCACGACTTGGCTGTACACCATTGCCCGCAATCTCTGCGTGGACGCAGCGCGGCGCGGAAAGCACCGGAAGGCGAGCTCTCTCGACGCCAAGCTCGACTCGGGAGAAGGGAAAGACGGCGCAACGTTGCTGGACCTCTTGCCTGGTTCTGGAATGGCCGCGGATCGCGCCGCGGTCGGCAGGGAGCTGCGCGGAAGCATGATGGAGGCCATCAACTCCCTGTCCGAGGAGCAACGCGAAGTGTTCTTGATGCGCGAAGTCCTCAACATGCAGTTCAAAGAGATTGCCGAGGTAGTAGGCTGCCCGGAGCCAACCATCAAGAGCAGGATGCGCTACGCGCTCGAGAAACTGCGCGATGCGCTGGAGGAATATGCTGATCTGGCAAAAGCGCTGCCGTGAGGCACACTCTAGGAAGAAGAAACAGGGCTCGATGAGATGAAGGAGTGCCGCCACATAGAAGACGACGTTATCGTCGACTACCTTTATCAAGAGGTCGCTGCGGCCGAGGTGGACAGGGTCAAGAGACACCTCGAGCAGTGCGAAAAGTGTAGTGAGACCCTGGCGGCGTACGCCAGGATCCAGGGTGCGTTCCATGCCCTGCCAGAGGAGGAACCGTCACCCGCCATCAGTGCCCGACTTCTTCATGAGGCGGCAAGACAGCGCAAGCCCCGTATTGCTCAGCGAGCATTGTCCTTTGTCGAGCAACTGGTTGTCCTGATCGTCCGGCATCAAGCAGTCGCGGCGACAGCGACAGTAATAGTAGTGGTGGCGGTGGCGACTGGGTACCACGCCTGGGACAAGGTGCGCATGCCGGGCGAGCTGCCAGCGCGAACGGCGGCTCCGGCCACAGGCAGCAAAGAGGCGTCGGGTGAACCCAAGACAGCGTTGGGAGAACGCGACAATTCCAAGGACTTACCGAAAACGACGGGTGCGGGCGAAGAGCAGGAAGACAGATCGCTGAACGAGACGCTGAACGAGACATTGTTGACCAAGACCGACACCTCTGCCGCGGACAACAAGGTGGCGGCATTCGCCTTGGACAAGGGCCAGCCTGGCAGTGACAAAGACCGGGCTGAGGCTGGACCGGCCGACGTGGTGGGCTATCTCGATGTCAATGACTCACAGCCAACACGCAAAGGAAAGCTCGAGTCGGAAGAGATCTCGGCCAAGCTTCGTGAGATTGGCGCTGTGGGTCGTGCGCAGCATGCCGGGAAGCAGGCGATCGTGGAAACCGCCTGGGAAGGGAAGGGCGCGTCACGAGAGCGGTCCGTTGCCATGGGTGACATCTCTCTCGCTGGCGACCAGTCCAAGACTCCGAGAACGGAGGACAAGCTTGCTGCGGCGGGCTTCGCGGCTCGCCAGAGCTTCGACGAGAAGTCGCCAGGTCCGTCGACCGTCGGAGTATCCGTCCGACCGTCTGTTCCGTCGTCTGTTCCGTCGTCTGTTGCATCGACTGTCACTTCCCGGGCGGAGGAGGCTGGGGAAAGGGATTTCCGCAACGAGCCGCTGCAAGAAGAGGCCGAGGGAGAAGCGAGTAGCCAGCGAGCTCGGTCTCCTCGGGAAATCGGCAATGGCGTCGCCCTGCGCGGTGACGGCACGAGCCGCAATAACGAAGGCGATCCACTCGCCGGTTTTGACCAGGCGTCTTCCCGTAGCATGCCTGCTTCCGTTGCTGTGGGTGGCAGCCAATCAGTAGCGCAGCGTCGACAGCAGCAAGAGCAAGGGCAAGAGCAGCAGCAGCGACGGTTACAGAACCAGTCGATACCGAAACAGCAGGCTCAAAGGCAAGAGCAGCAGATGCAGCAGGCGCAGCCAACG
>JAZDLZ010000233.1:0-2679 GCA_043801535.1 Pseudomonadota bacterium | reverse complement strand
AGTTCCTAGTTCAATTGGACGTTCCATAATCTGTTTATCGCCGCCATGCAGCTGATGGTTGCGTGGCAAGGAACAAGGAACTAGGGACTAGGAACAAGGGACCGGGAACAGCACGACCAACGGCTTTTGTTCACACCCCCGGCGAAATGGTCGGTGTCGCACCGTGAAGCACCGCCGGTACGGAGAGTCAGATGTATTTTTTTATTCCACTTCAACCCACATTGTGCTACGCATGCATGACTTTCGTATCGAACGAGGAGCATCCTGTCATGATCAAACAAACTGCAAAGACCGTTTCGGCTGTCATGTTGTTGTGCCTGGGAGCAGGCTGTGTGGGCGAGGATCCGTCGACTTCGTCTGTAACCTCCGAGCCTCTCCTTTCCCCTCTTTCGGTGAGGTTGATTGCCAGCCGGCTGGATATGCCTGGAATCAGTGCCCAGACCACCACCCGAGGCAAGACAATCAATACCCTGCATCCATTCAATAACAGAATCTATTTGGGCTATGGCGATTACGACGCCAACACTGGACCGATCTCCATTCTTTCCTATAGTCCCGCCGCCGGGACGTTCGACGCTTCGTTCTCCGCCCAGACCGAGGAGATAAACAAGTACTACGGCTTCAATGGTGACCTCTACGCCCCTGTCATCGACTCACGGAATGCCCTGCAGACTCTCGGGGTCGGAAGCGTCTTCCGTCTCGATGGCCCGACCATGACCTGGTCTGAGCGCACACCCATTGTCAATGCCTTTCACGTCTTTGACGCAACCGCATTCGCAGGCAAGCTGTATGTCGGAATCGGATCCAACTATGGGCTACGGCCGGTCATCTATTCTTCCCTCGACAAGGGGTTGACCTGGACAGCAGCGTTCTCGCTTCCACTCGTGCTCACCACCGAGTTCGCTCGCTGCTACGGCCTCGGCGCGACTACCACCTCGCTGTTCGCCAGCGGATACATCTTCTCCTCGCTCGGAGCCAAGCAGTTCGCCTACAAGTATTCTGGTGTACGATGGAGCGCGCTCGCCGGTCTGCCGGGATACGGACTGCTGCATCCAGTCGTGCTCAACAATTCGATGAGGATAGTGAACATGGCCGGCCACCTGGGGTTCGGAGGCGCCTACTACGGAAGCTACGCTGTTGGCACCACGTCCCTCGTTGCTCAGACCGTTTTTCCGGTCACTCCCACGTCCGTCAATTGGAGTATCCGGAAAGCGGACCTTACCAATCCGCTGGATCTCATGTGCACGCTCATCGATACCAGCACGGGAACGCACGAAATCTATTCGACCACCGACTTCGTCACCTGGACCCCAGTCGGGACCCTTCCGGCTCTGGCAGCTGATAGGTACTCCTCGATCGCTTGTCAGAACGGCGAGATCTATCTGGGTACCGCCAACGGCGACTTCTACGTCGTCGACTAGCAGCTAGCTAACGGCTGTCCCGGCGTTGGAAAGCCGGACACCGCGCCACCGCGTACGTAGCCCTTCCCTTCTCGAGCAGACCAGTCGCAAGGTGGTAGCTGTACACGCCACTCGCCGGGACGCACCGTGCGAGCTGGCTATCGACACCGCGCGGTCGCGTTTCGAGCAGCGCTCCGGACGGGTCGAACAGCTTGAGCTCGAGAGCCTTGTGTCCGGCACCGCCGGCGACCAGCACCTTGACGCAGGATCCGGCGTCGAGAGCCAGCGGCTCGACCAGCGTCTCGTTCTTGAGATAGCGCACCGTCGGAGGAACGAGCACCGTGCAGCCGTTGGTCTTCAGGCTGGACAGGACCAGCTCGACGCGTTCTTTTCCAGTCGAGCCCCAATACCTGCCTTCGAGATCGAAGACCTGCCAGACGACGATCGTGGGCCCGACCAGCACGGCGAGCGCAATGAATAGACGGTGCAGCGACCACGAGCGGCGAGTCCTCCGGTTCTCTGCCGCCCGCTCCTCGCGCTCGAGCCGGCGCTCCTCGATCTCCGCGTCTACCCGCCTGGCATCGACATCCACCAGCGCCAATCGCTGCTGCGCTTCCAGGCGCCGAGCCGCATCCGGCACCGCCACCTCGACCCCACAGAACGGGCATCTGATGCTCAATACTGCAACGTCGCTCGGCTCCGAGACCGGAGCTCCACAGTTCTCGCACTTCATCCGAGGACTCCAGACTCCTGGTTGATCAAACCTGTTGGCGCCACTGCCAGAAGTCCTGCAGCTTCTTCCGCACCTCTTTCATGTAGCTATCCACCTTGGCGACTACGTGGGGCTGGAGCTCCGGCACATGCTCGGCCTCCACTGAAAGCGTGGTCGTCCAGTACTGACGAGCAGAGGATTCGAGCTCCTTGAGCAGCGCCATGGGCACGTCACCCTTGTTGCGATAGTTGTCGATCCGTGCCTCTGCTCGTTTCCACGAATCCCAGGCGTCGGCGGCTGCTACCTGCCCCAGATAGATAGCCCCGGCAGCGAACATCCTCATGGCCGGCCCCGGGTCGACCACGTTGGCGCCAGAGCAAGCCGCACACGTGACGCCCACTGCCTGCGATACGACTGTCACTGCTGGCAGCAGCTCCCCGCACTGGCGGCACCGGCGAGCGTCCGCCTGCTCGAGCGCTCGACGCCGTAGCTGCTCGACTGCTCGCGCCATTGCCGTGCGGTGGACACGGGTATAGCGGATGTTGAGCTCGCAATTGGCGAGATCGC
>JAZDLZ010000219.1:0-11353 GCA_043801535.1 Pseudomonadota bacterium | reverse complement strand
CCGGCTGGAATCGTGGACTCCGAATCCCAGGGCCAATAGATTTTCTTGACAAAAAAAAAGAAATGTGTATCGAAGACATACCTACCATGGCTCTAGCCGCGCTGCAATCTCCAACATTCCGACTGGCCAACCAAGACAGGCTTGGCGGCTGGTTTGGCAGCACAGAGGGGACCCTGGCAAGGTGCAACAAGTATTGAATCACGCCGAGTTGTCAAGGAGGAGCAAATGTCGAAATTGAACCTAGTAGTCGCGAAGCTAAAGGATTGGGGACGGACATCGCTGAGCACCAACGAGCAGAATGCGCTCGAAACGATGCTTGAACGTACTACGCTCTCCGAGGACGAATTGTCGCAAGCCCATGGTGGAATCGGAACCGTATGGGAAAACGGTCCGACATGGGTGCTGTACCATAATTGACACTAGCGTGGCCGCTGCCATTCGGGCGTGTTTCAAAGGCGTCCACGCCAAGGTAACACTCCAAGGAGCATCGATGGCGTGCAACCTCTCGAAATCGCACCCAAAGACGGCTTGGACGCGTTTCCAAAGTGTTACCCTCGTTTGAAACACGTCCCTTTTCGCGCTTCTCGAACAAAAGGGCGCCTTCCCGTCGAGCATCCGTCGGAGTCATGTACAGGCAGTGAAGTCTGCTTGCCAGCACGCGGACACTTTGCCCGGGGTCCATGGTCGGAGGTCTGCCATCGTCCGACCGCCACCTGAACGAAAGTGGATCTTTTGGAGGAGCACCATGCCGAGCGAAAAGAACGGCCCGCTGTCGAAAGGCCAAGTTGACGACCAAGTCTTCCAGTCCCTCGTCGCAAAACTGGAAATGTTCGCCGAGACCATCAATCCAGCAGAGCGGCAGCTAGTACGCCTCTTGATCGATAGAACAGTCGACCCAATCGAGCGGGTGCGAAGACAGGAAGGAGACCGTCTCTTCGACGAGTCGGAAGTTACCTTTCTTGAAAAACTCTGCAGCGAGCAGCCCCCAGATTCAGCCGAGAGAGCAGCCAACGATTCCAAATCGATCGACCTTATTGTCAAGGTAACCCGTCGCTGCAACCTCCGTTGCACGTACTGTGGTGAATGGCGAGCGTCGCCAGGGCATACCATGGAGTTCCCGATTCTTGCACGCACCATCGTCCGGGCACTCCGCGAGTATGACAACGTGACGTTTATCTGGCACGGTGGCGAGACGACGCTTCTGCCCATTTCTTTCTACAAGAAGGCTATGCTGATTCAGGCTCGTTTTCGCAGGTCAGGCCAACACATTGCCAACGGTCTTCAAACGAACGGCACCCTTCTCGACGACGAGTGGGGGCGTTTTCTACGCGACGCACGGTTTGGGGTCGGAATCAGCCTCGATGGACCGCCCGAAATTCAAAACAGAACACGGCCATTCGCAGGTGGCAAGCCCTCATATGACGCCGTAGTCCGGGGCATTGAGGTTCTCCGTCGCCATGGTCTGAATGCCAGCGCACTGTTGGTTGTTGACCGAGAAGTGCTCTCTTTAGGCCCGGAGTGCATCTTTGACTTCTTCATTGACCTTGGTATCTCGCGCTACTCATGTCTGGCTGCAAAGCCGGTCCGGCAACAGCAGTCACCGGCCGAGACCAGTGGAGTTCACTATACAAACACGGAACGCTACACTGAATTCCTCCGCGGCCTGTACGATCGGTGGCTTGCCCATGGAGATCGCAGTATTCGCATCCGCGAGCTTGATGCAATCCGCGCTCGAATTCTTGGAAAGGACGCAGCCATCTGCACCATAGCCGGCAATTGTTTTGGACGATTCTTCACCATCGAGCCAAACGGTGATGTCAAGCCGTGCGATTGCTACGGTGAAGCTCAGGGAGTTTTCGGCAGTATTTCAGACATGTCGTTTTCAGACATTATGCGTTCCTCGGGATTGAGGCGACTGATCGACGAAAACGAGGCTGCCCTGCAGTCACTACGCGATCGATGCTCCGAGTTCGAAATCACTCGCGGTGGATGTCCATACGACCGATTCGTGGCAGCGAAATTCGGACAAACTCACTGCTGTACCTACCACGGACTGGTCGACCATATCCGTGATCGCTTGCCGGTCGCACAATCAATGCCGAATCAGGATGAATGTGTCGCGTGAGACTCTTCTGAAGCTGGAGGGGCGTCGCCTTTTCTTGGGCTGTCAGCCATCAACGCGGCGTCTAGCGGAGGCAAGTCGCAATTGCGATGACAACACCCTGCCAATTGCCTTGACATTTGGCTGCGGCGTAGAGTCTGACTGAGCAAACCAGTGCAACCAGATTGGTGTCAGCGATGCCGACACGAAAGACGAAAACCCTTGCTGTGGCAGCGGCTGTTGCCGTCATCGGCACCGCTGCGTTTCTTCAGTATCGTCGCGATCAGGTTGCGGCAAACGGACCCGATTCCACCCAGACTCCGGACGCGCTCCCTTCCACAACAGCCGACGACGGTCCACCACGTCAACGCCCTCGGCCGAGTGTGCGACGCCTTGCGGATCCAGCGGCGCGAGAACGAATTCTCCGTGCCCTCCTGGCGACACGCCAGCACCGTGCCTCCACGAGCACCGCCGGAAGCAGGAATGTCAGCCAGACCGCCGAGAATAGAGCCGGCGCGGAAGCTCCTTCGGAAAGGGCTCAGTATGTTCGGGAGAGTGTTCGTGCCATTGTTCCGCTCCTCTTGGAGTGCTACGAGCAAAGCCTTGGCCGCGCTCCTTCCCTTGCCGGAAAAGTGGTCGTGGATTTCACGATCGACGGGGAACCCGATATTGGTGGTGTTGTCAGCTCGAGCGAAATCGTCCGTGAGGAGACGTCGATCACCGACAAGAGCTTTCTGGAGTGTGTCAGCGAAACCATGTTTGGCATCGAAATTGACCCGCCTGAGTCAGGAGTCACCATCCGCGTAAGGTACCCCTTCGAATTCACGCCCGCAGAACAGTAGCCAAAACTGTCGCCCAAAGCGATCGAGTGGCAGATGAACCAAACGGAAAACAGCGACGGGACGGAATGGCGCCGGCCTCTGCTCGACGGAAGAACTGGAATGGTCGCCGCGGTCGCGATCAGGACTCTGGCTCAAGGAACGGCAATGACACGAGCGTGGAGGAATCGTGAAAGAGGTTCCCGGGAGTCTTTTTCGAAGCGAAGCGTTGGATCACTATCGCCTGGGGCTCCGCCATGAAGGCGCGCCTCTCAGACTTGCTCCGCTGTGGACGCGCTATGCTTTTGGGCTCATGTGTGCCGTAATAGTGTCGGCGTCGACGCTTGCCTTGTTTGCGAACGTCGACCAATACGCGACTGGTCCAGCTATCATAAGGCATCAGGACCGAACTGTCGTTTCTGCCAAGGCGGCAGGAGTCGTGGCCGCGGTTGAGGCCGTACCAGGCCAGCGAGTTGAGGCGGGGCAACTCCTGGTGAAACTGGACGATTCGCTTGGCACAGGGGGAGGCGAGGCGGGGCGGGGAGATTTCACACTCGCCGGGGGCTCAAGCAACAGGGAGAACCAACCACCATGTCTGGAAGCTGTCGGTTCTTCGGTAGAGCATGAGCTCTCAGCTAGAAGGACGAGAGAGCTCTCATTTCTGCGGGCACCGCGCGCTGGACTCATCAGCGACGTACGGGTTCGGGCCGGCCAATACATTCAGCCTGGCGACATCATGCTCACGATTGTTCCCATCGCGGCGTCGTTCTCCGTTGTTGCCGTCATTCCAGGTCACTTTCGACCACAAATCCAGCTTGGAGCCCCGCTACGACTCGAGTTGGCCGGCTACCGCTACGCATTCCAACACGCCTCGGTAGAGGCGGCCAGTGATGAAGTGATCGGTCCGACAGAAGTCAGACGTTACCTTGGACCGGAGATCGCTGACACGATCCCAGCCGTAGGACCGGCGATCCTTGTGCGGGCGGATCTACCAGCCAACACTTTTCTCGCCGACGGCAAGGAGTACCGATACTACGACGGAATGCTCGGCACTGTCGAAATCCGAGTTCGCTCTGAAAATGTCATCGTGGGACTCTTGCCGTGGCTTCGCCATTTGAAAGGCGGCGGATCGTGGTGAGCATCGGTGACGACCAAGAGAAGGAGTCCTCCTCGCGCGCGGAGGCAGGAGCGGCTAGTCGTTCCCCGGTGCTGGCCCGTCACGGAGCGGTAGGACGGAAGAGCCAGATCCCTTTTGTCCGGCAGATGGCGGCCACAGACTGCGGTTCAGCGTGTCTTTCGATGGTCTTGTGCTACTTCGGCAAGGTCGTTGAGCTGGCGGAGATTCGCCAGGTCCTCGGATGCACCCGTGACGGAGCCAATGCGCAAACCATCCTTGAGGCGGCGCGTGTTTTTGGCCTACGGGGTCGCGGCGTACGCCTCGATATCGAAGACGTCAGATACCTGAAACCCGGATCAATCCTGCACTGGGAATTCTCTCACTTCGTCGTGTTCGAACGGGCAAACAGGAAATGTGTCGTTGTCCTCGATCCGGCGCTCGGACGGCGACGTGTCCCGATTGTCCAATTCGGTCATTGCTTCACAGGCGTGGCCCTTCTCTTCGGGCCATCTGAGGATTTCGCGCCTTGCAAGAAAGGCCGTAGTAGGAACTGGCGCTATTTCGGCCAAATGCTACGACACTGCGGTCTCCTGGCTCGCTTCCTTGCCACCTCGGCCATCCTCCAACTCCTCGGCTTGGTAGCGCCCATAGTTATAGGTTCTATCGTGGACCGAGTTCTTCCCAGGGGGGATCGCAGCCTTCTACTGGTGCTCGCTGCCGGCTCTCTCTCGCTCGTGTCGGTCTTCGTACTTTCCGCGTTTCTTCGCGCTCACCTTCTGTTGCATCTTCGCACGCATGCTGACGCACAGATGACAATCAGTTTTATCGATCACCTCCTGAGCCTCCCATACACCTTCTTCAAGACGCGCCAAGTTGGCGACCTAATGACGCGACTCGCCAGCAACGCAATGATCCGCGAGGTCGTTTCATCGACGATCCTTTCAACACTTGTCGATGGACTCTTGGCGGGTTCCTACCTTGCGCTGCTTCTTGCCTTCGACGTGACACTTTGCCTCTGGGCTCTCGGTCTTGCAGGCCTGGAAATCCTTGTTCTCATGCTGACCCGGACACGGCGCAAGCAGCTCATTTCCGAGACTCTTGATGTGCAATCCAAAGCGCGCAACAAACAGGTCGAGACTCTCGCCGGCATCGAAACCCTAAAGGCAATGGGTGCCGAACGACGTTCAGCCGAACGTCTGGCGAACAGCGTCGTCGACGAGCTGAACGTTGCCTTGGCGCGAGGCCGTTTGGACGCGATCTCCGATTCGCTACTCGCTGCGCTTCGCCTCGCCTCGCCTCTCGTCGTGACTCTGGCTGGTTCGTTCGGAGTGCTTTCCGGTCGTCTAACCCTTGGTGAAATGCTCGCGCTTTCCGCACTAGCCAACGGCTTTCTCGCACCTTTTGCCTCTCTGGTTTCCGCCTGCACACAATTCCAAATCCTCGATAGCTACGTTGCGCGCATTGAGGACATTTTTCAGACCGCGCCCGAACAGGACTCCAAGACGCGGCAGCAAGCTTCCCTGCGTGGTCGGATTTCGGTCGATGGCCTGTGCTTTCGCTATTCACCGCAAGGCCCACCAACCCTCCACGAGGTGTCGCTGGAAATCGCGGCAGGGCGAACACTCGCAATTGTGGGTCGTTCTGGCGCTGGGAAGTCCACTCTTGCAAACCTCCTCCTTGGCCTTTTCCTGCCTACGTGCGGCCGGATTCGATTCGACGGCGTCGACCTCCACTCGCTTGACCTTTGCTCGCTACGCCAACAAATCGGAATCGTGTCACAGCGACCCCATTTCTTCGACATGACGATTCGTGACAACATTGCCCTCGGCGATCCAACGCTATCAATGGACGAAATAGTCGCTGCGGCCAGGCTGGCGCATATCCACGACGAAATCTGCGAGATGCCGATGGGCTACGAAACCCTCATCGTCGATGGTGGCGCATCGTTCGCAGGCGGTCAGCTCCAACGCCTTGCACTTGCCCGAGCGCTTGTCCGCAAGCCGAGAATCCTCTTGCTCGACGAGGCGACGAGCTCACTTGATAGCATCACCGAAGGACGGATCCACCGCGAGCTCGACGGGCTTGGATGTACGCGGATCATGATCGCCCACAGGCTGAGCACGATCGCGTCAGCCGACCAAATCGTGGTGATGGCGAACGGGCGAGTGGCAGAGAAGGGCCGCCATGAAGAACTACTTGCCCTAGGTGGGGAATACGCAAAGCTAGTGATCGCTCAACAGGCAGGTATGCCGCGTGAGGAGTAGACGGTGACCGCGGCTAGAGCATCCCATTCACCCGAACTGAAAAGAAGGCGACACGCCATGTCAGGTTGTTTCTCGCCACTGGTTCCGTTGTTCGCGCTAGTTGCGGCCTGCAAGCCTGTTCCGAATGCCAGCGGGCCGGCCTTGCCAACCACATTGACCAAACGCTCAGAACGTTCAGAAGCCGAGAAATGCACCGGACTCCGTCTCGAGCTCTTGGTTCGCGACGATGATGGTGCTCTGCTCTCGCTAGGTGAGCTGCCCTCAACGGTCAACGATGCCGTTCGTACGCGGCTTGGCACCGGCTGGCTCGTAGCGCCGCTTGACGACCGTTTGACACCTGCCGATGCAGCCGTCCTTGGTCGTCAGCTCCGAACTTGCTCGATTCCCGGGCTGTCGCTTCGAGGGCGGCCGGTATCGGACACGTTTGTCGATGCACTCGGTGAGCTACCAGCACTCGTGTCCATTGACCTCGATGCCGCCGTCATGACCGATGCCTCGCTTCTGGCGCTCTCGCGCACACCGGCATTGAAGGAACTGCATATCGAGGACACGGCAATCACAGAACACGGGATACGTGGGTTGCCAGTCCTCTCCCAGCTCACGAGGCTTTTCCTCGATAGAACCGAGGTGGGCGACGGAGCAGTGGAAGCAATCGTGGCCCATGGGCAGCCTGCTGTTCTGGGGCTATCCGGTACGCGAGTGTCGGACGCGGGTCTTGCCGCCTTGAAGGCCACAAGGCATCTGCGAGCTCTCGCACTCGACGATACGGCGATCACCGACTTGGGTATCAAGTATCTTGCCGAACTACCAGTGCTGCTCGCGCTCAGGCTGGATCGGACCGCTGTGAGCGACAATGGGCTCCTCAACTTTTCGGGTCTACGCCCAATCGAGCTCCTCCATCTCGCCGAGACACGCGTATCCGATCGGGGGATTGTCGTACTGGCAGGCATGCCTGCTCTTCGAGAGCTCGTTCTTCGGAGCACGCTAGTCACCGACGCAAGTGCTGCGGTGATTGGTTCCCTTGTTGGGCTAAGAACCCTCGATCTAGGCCGTACCAGAATCGGACCTCGCACTTTGGAGGCTCTTTCCGCGCTCACCAGTCTTTCGGCGCTCAGTCTCTCCGAAACAGCTCTCGACGATGCTTCACTGATGGGGCTCGCCGGACTCACAAACCTCGAGCTTCTGTATATTGCGGGCACAAAGGTAGGAGATGGCGGCCTGCAAGCCCTGCATGTCATGGAGCGGCTGTCCGAATTGGATCTCAGCGGTACCCGAGTGACAAATGCTGGGCTTGAGCACGTCGCCGCCCGTCGAACACTCAAGACGCTAGCGCTGAACAACACCCAAATCAGTGACGAAGGACTCCAGCTTGTGGGTGGATTGGCCAAGCTCCGCACGATTGGGCTTCGGGGGACCAAGGTAAGCGACGCTGGAATGACCCAACTCGCGAGTCTTGTGCACCTGCGCGAATTGGACTTGGGCCAAACATCGGTGGGCGACCAGGGATTGAGACAACTAGCGGCTCTCGTCGATCTTGAGATACTGCATCTCGACAAGACAGCCATTTCGGGCAAAGGCATTGGGATCGTAGCTGGTATGCACAAGCTGCGTGAGCTTTCCCTCAGCCAGACCATGGTGGGTGATGCAGGCCTGACCAAGCTAGCCAATCTGGCATTCCTAGAATGTCTTGCGCTGTCATCGGTCGGAGCAACCGCAGCAGGATTGCAGGTCGTGTCGCGATTCCCTCGGCTGCGGGTATTGGATTTGTCGTGGAACAGCATCGGCGACAGCATCATCAACACCACGGCTCTCGAACGTCTGGACACCCTACTTCTCGATGGCACAAACGTTGGCACTGAAGGCCTACAGCGGATTGCAGACCTCCGGCGACTCCGAACGCTCGGACTTGGTTGGACTTCCACGACGGATATGGACGTTCGCCATCTTTCAAGGCTGACCACCCTTGCGGCACTTGTCCTGAGCGGAACTTCAATCGGCGATGCAGCGATCGAGGCGCTCCCTCGATCGCTGGTCACGCTGCATCTCGAACGCACCCGAATTACAGACCACGGCGTGGCACTTCTATCTGCCTTGCGCGATCTGGAAAGGCTGAGCTTGGCCCATACCACAATCACCGACGCAAGCACGTCATCCCTTTGTGCGCTGCCCAAACTGCGAGTCCTCGATCTGCGGGGAACCAAGCTCAGTCGCGCGGCGTTGGAGAAGCTTCGGCAGTGCACAGGCGACGGTCTTCTGGTTCAATGAGCTTGGACGCACAATCCAAGGGATCAGGAGTTCTGACCGTGGGGATTGCCCAACCATTGACCAGGTAGTCGGAGGCGGCAAAGAACCGGCCAGTGTCGCCGGTCGGATCGCCGAAGAAAAGCGGCAGCTCGCTATCGGAAATGCCGAGTGGATTGACGCCATACTGCAGCTTCACGCCAGCAGCCATTGCCTTGCCAAACTGCGCCCGGTGCTCGGCGAGGGCAGCATCCCAGCGATCTTGCCATCCCACGCTGCCGTTGGCGGCGGCCTTCTTGTAGATCGCCGACGCCAGTGCCTCTGCCACGACCGTGTAGCGGAGGCCGCGCGCCAGCGCTGCCAGTGCTGCCTCGCGGCCAGCGTGCGCCGAACCCACCGAGCACGAAGCATAGGCATCGCGCAGAGTGCGTACCAGGTGGTCCTCGAGGAGCGCAAGGTGCACCGACGCCGTCTCGAGTATGGCGACGGACAGCCCGACTCCTTGCTCGTGATCCGGGTGAATGCCAACGCTGCTGGCCGGTCGATAGTCTGGCAGCCGCAGGCTCTCGGCGGGAATCTTGTCGAGGAGCGCCGAGCCCTGATTAGCTTCGAGCAGCAGGCTCCAGCCAATCTCGACGACCCGCAGCACGTCCCCGATAGCTGGCGTCTGGCCAACAGCCTCTTCGAGAGCCTGGATTTGCTGGTCTGGTCCGCTCTGGACCGACTGCAATGCCTGCGACAGACCTCCCGCCGAACGACCTTCGCGCGCCACGAATGCGTGCAGTGCCAGCCACTCCTGGATCAAGCGCAGGTAGAGCTTGGCCAGGCTGGGATCAACGACTGGTCGCGACAGGATCGCCTTCTTCAGCGTCTCGAGCGCCGGAAAGAAGACCCCTGGACTGAAGCAGGTTCCGCCAAGGAACTTGGCGTAGTACTCGCGGCGCGCGGTCGTCGGCCGTGGCCAGATCTCCCGAGAGCGGAAGCACGTTCGTGCCGAGCGTGGAGGTGCCAAGCGCTACCTTGCCAGCGAATGCCGGATCGTAGGAGACCAGACGATTGACGACGGTGGCGTCGTCAGTCGGACCGAACATGATCTCCTTGAACGGGCAGAGATAGATAGCGTGGGTATCGGTGATGTTGGTGGTGCCCGGCGCTGGCCGAACCCAGATACTCGCCTCGACGTGGTCCTCCTGGGTGCCGTCAGGTCGCTTGGCGGTCTTGTTGTCGAGCACCTTGCTGTCAATCGCGCAATTGGCAGTCCACAGATCGACGCCATTGGAGTCTTGCTCGTACTGGCACAGGCGTCGACCCAAAGCGAACAAACACAGATACTGTTAGCGTGCGCTTTGCCAATCCTTGGCGAAGACACACCAGGCCCCCTGCCGGCAAGGATACTGCCGGCACATCTCAAGATGCTCGAGCTACTGTGGGTTCACTGTCGGAGCTCACGCAGCCGTCACGGTCGGTAGTGCTTGGCTGCGGCCAGCTTCCTTGCAGGGACTACCCGAGAACGGGAACCCACCATCCCTTAGTCTCTTCCGATGCTCTTGTCCTCTATCCTCTCTATCCTCTCTGTCTCGACGTCCGCCCTTGCCGACGTCTTGCCTCCTGGGGTGTCCCATGGTAGGCGGACGCACTACCAACAAACGGTTGGCACTCTACATTTGGCCCCCCTCCGTCTTGTCAAGCATTTTCTTTCAAGATGACGAAAAAAACTTGCGCCGTCGGCAGGGAGAGGCGCGCCCGATCTCTCGCACGTGGCAGCACTGTCTGGACGACCGACCGCCCTCCATTGCGGCGAAGCCGGCGCTGCTTGGCGTCCGCGTCTCAGGCATCCAAAGGCCAGTGCCTGCCTTGCGACTTTGTGACTATGCCCATGGCCAGCATCAGCGCTTTGCGCTACTGTTGCTCAATTTTCGCGAGTCAGAAGGAGTAATAGAGATGAAACGCTCAATACTGATTTCAGCATTGGCTTTGCTTCTCGTTGGCTGCAGCGATGACGGCAACGGCAAAGACCCCGACGGTGGCAACGGCAAAACCGACGGCGGCAACGGGCAGGATGCCAAGCTCACTCCCTTCGGAGGAGTTACTTCCGGCAACATCAACGGCGTTTTGAACGTGTTCGTCATCGACGCGAACACCAACGCCCCGGTTGTGTCGGCGGATGTCCAAGTCGAAGTCAAGGGCGGGACTGCCCTCACTGGCAAGACCGGCGAGAACGGTCTCGTGACCTTCAAGGATCTCTCTGGTCCCCAGACGGTCAGCGCAACTGCCAAGTACTACTCCGCAGTGACTTGGATCGGCGTGAATGGCAAAGACGTGACCCTGCCGTTGGCACCCAATGCCGCCCCGTCTGCACAGAGTGCCTACGCCGAGGGAACGATCGAAGGTTGGGAGGGGATGTCGAGCAGCGACTCATCCAAGAAACTGCTCGCCCAGGTCGGATACACATGGCTCGACGATTTCGAGAACCCAGCGAACTCGATCCGCCCGCCAAGCGGTGACTCGATATTCTGCTCGCAAGGCCAAGCTTGCGCCTGGAGACTGAACACCAGGCTTGGCAAGCAGGCGCACTACGCGACGATCGTGGAGACCACCGAAACGAGTAGCACGACCTGGGGCTTTGCGCTGGCTCGCGGCTTTGATATGACGACTGGCGGCTCGAGCAAGGGCGAAGTGCTGAAAGCAATCCCGACCACGGAAATGAGCGTTGAATTCCAGGCAGCACCGACTGGCATCGACAACCTGTTTGCCCAGCCGGTTGTGAACCTCGGAGAAGAAGGGGCGATGGTCCTTCCGTTCCTGACCAAGA
>JAZDLZ010000207.1:0-2478 GCA_043801535.1 Pseudomonadota bacterium | reverse complement strand
AGGAGCAGAAGTTGGCACGGTGGCTCCAAGTCACTCAATTGAGCACCGGCGTCCTCTTCTACGTCGCCTATGCAATTGGAGTCGTCCACGCATACCGCCACCAGGAGCCTCGAGTAGTCGAAAAGCGAAGAGTACGTCCATTGAGCGAGCGTCTTTTTATTGGTCCAGTGCTCGGCCATGCCACCGTAGGCTTGTCAGCAAGCCTCGAGCTCTAATCCCGAGGAGACCAGCAAATGGCTTCAATACGAATACTGGTTCCTGGCAAGACCGCCAAGATCTACCGGCTCCACAAACGAATCTCGATTATTGGCAGCGACGCGGAGTGCGACATCGTCCTGCCCGATCCGCTGGCGGCACTATCGCACGCCCATGTCCTGTTCGATGGCGACAGCTATCACATCACTGCCCTCGACAAGGGCAACGAGATCGCAGTCAACGGCAAGAAGCGGCAAAAACACCGACTCGGTCACGAAGATAGAATCCGCATCGGCAGTATCGAGCTAGTCTTCTTGCTGCTCGACGAGCACGGCCAAGCGACCGAGGCAGCCACCGGCGCGCTGCACGAAATCGACGCCTATCGCAAGCTGTTCGAGTTCTCCGCTCGCTTGATGAGCAACTACGATCTCACCGAGCTTCTGGCCACGCTGATGGACCTCAGCATTCAGGTGACCAACGCCGACAAGGGATTCTTGATCCTGATGGAGGGCGGGCAGCTCGACGTCAAAGTCGCCCGCAACCTTCACAAGGAAAACATCGCCGACGCGGTCTCGCACTTGTCGGACTCGATCGTCGCCAAAGTGGTCCAGACCAAACGTGCGCTGATCATATCCGACGCCATGGGCGACGCCGAATTCTCCACCTCCAAGTCGGTCATGGATTTGCGCCTTACCTCGGTGATGTGCGTTCCTCTGCTCGAGCGAGGAAACCTGATTGGGCTCGTCTATGTTGGCAACAGCTCGGCCGTCAACCTCTTCAATGGCAGTACCCTCGACATTCTGACCGTGTTCGCATCCCAGGCCTCGTTGATTGTCCGCAATGCCCTCCTGGTGAACGAGCTCAAGCTCGACAACCGCGCGCTCCACGAACAGCTGGAGCAGGTCCACTTCGGTGAGATAACCGGCGCTTGTCCTTCGATGCAAGAAGTCTACCGCCGCGTACAGCGAATTGCCGCGACCGATATCAGTGTCCTCATCACCGGGGAGACTGGCACTGGCAAGGAGTTGATCGCCCGCGAGATCCATCGCCGCTCGCATCGCGCCAAGGGTCCGTTCGTTTCCATCAACTGCGGTGCAATTCCCGAGGCGCTCCTGGAAAGCGAGCTGTTCGGCCACGTACGAGGCGCCTTCACCGGCGCCATTGCCAACAAGCCCGGTCGCTTTCATGCTGCCAGCGGCGGCACGATCCTCCTCGACGAAATCGGCGAAATGCCGCCAGCTCTACAGGTCAAGATTCTCCGAGTCCTGCAAGAAAAGGCGTTGGTCAGGGTTGGAGACACTCGCTCGGAAAAGGTCGACATTCGCGTGCTGGCGGCAACCAATCGTAATCTCGACGTGGAAATGCACGCTGGCCGCTTCCGCGAGGACCTCTACTATCGTCTCAACGTCGTGAACGTACACCTCCCGCCACTGCGGGAACGGGGCGACGACATCGTAGTCATTGCCCGTTTCCTGCTCGCTCGCCTGGCAACCGAATATGGCAGCCGCGCCAGAGGATTCGCGCCCACGACGATTACGGCGATGCGCAAGCACCGTTGGCCAGGAAACGTGCGCGAGCTCGAAAACCGCCTCAAGAAGGCCTCGGTGCTGGCTGACAAGGCGTTGCTTGGCCCTGAAGATCTCGACCTGAATACCGAGGTCCTGCCGGCAGTACTTCCTCTGGCCGAGGCAAGAGAAAAGTTTCAGCGCGACTACATAAACGAAGTGCTGGCCCTGAACCAGGGCAATCGCACCAAGACGGCCCGCGACCTGGGCGTCGATCCGCGGACGATTTTCCGCCACCTGGAAAAGGAAAACGCCGAGGGAGAAGAAGACGACAGCGCCGGCGAGCCTACTGCGGAAACCCCAGGGGAGCCCAACTCCTGACGCTCGCTATGTCACCAGCGTCGCGATCACAGTCCCTCCGCAACCATCGACCTCCAGACAAGTGTGCGAAATCTCGAGAGCTCTCGGGGCAGGTACGCTCGTTGCATAAAGGTCCATGTGTGGGCACTCTGGCACTACTCGCCCTGGCCAACAGCGCGGGCTCTTGCGTTGTCCCGCTTCCCTGGGAAGCGAGCAGGCCGGACGCAGGCGTCAACAGCACTCCAATCATCAGGAGCTCGAATCCGTCAATGCCGGGGGCGTCCGTGGTACTCGACAAGGATACGCTCGGCTCGACTTTCACGATCAGCGTGTCCGACCGCGACCTCGGCGACCGCATCTGCGTGAGAGTCTTCCGTGACTACGACAGGCAAGAACCCACGCCACCGTGGAGCGCGAC